>NZ_JBHWIO010000087.1:15271-37726 GCF_042732075.1 Kitasatospora sp. NPDC059812 | reverse complement strand
CCCGGCCGCACCACGAACCGGTCGCCCACGGCCAGGCCGCCGACCGGGATCCGGACCTCGGCCCCGCCGCGCAGCACGGTGACGTCCTTGGCGCCGAGGTCGAGCAGGGCGTGCAGGGCGGCCCCGGCCCGGCGCTTGGAGCGGGCCTCCAGGTGGCGGCCGAGCAGGATCAGCACGGTGACGGCGGCGGCCGTCTCCAGGTAGAGGGTGGAGGAGGCGTCGGTGTCGCCGATCGCCAGTGAGAAGTCGTGGTGCATCCCGGGCAGGCCCGCGTGGCCCCAGAACAGTGCCCAGAACGACCAGCCGAAGGCGGCCAGGGTGCCGAGCGAGACCAGGGTGTCCATGGTCGCGGCGCCGTGCTTGAGGTTGGTCCAGGCGGCGCGGTGGAACGGCAGGCCGCCGTAGACCACGACCGGGCCGGTGAGGGCGAAGGCGAGCCACTGCCAGTTGGCGAACTGGAGGGCCGGGATCATCGACAGCATGACCACCGGGACGCTGAGGACGGCGCTGATCAGCAGCCGGTCGTACAGCGGGTCGGCGGTGTCGGTACCGGTACTGGCACCGCTACTGGCGTCGGCGCCGGTCGGGAGGGCGGGGGCCGGGGGCGGCGGGAGTTCGGCGGTGTAGCCGGTGCGCTCGACCGTGGCGATCAGGTCCTCGACCGTCACCCCGGGGCCGTAGTCGACCCGGGCCTTCTCGGTGGCGAGGTTGACGGTGGCCTCGACGCCGTCCATCCGGTTGAGCTTCTTCTCGATCCGGGTCGCGCAGGAGGCGCAGGTCATGCCGCCGATCGACAGCTCGACCCGGTCCCGGACCTCGGGGGTGCCCTGGACGCCGGGGGCGGTGGTGACCAGTTCGCTTCGCTCGCTCATGCGGATCGGCTCCTCGGCAGCTCCTCGGTGGGGGTGTACGGCGGGGTCCGCTGCCCGGGCCCCGCCGTACCGGCGCACAGGGGGCCTAGGCGCTGCGGCCGACCAGTTCGTAGCCGGCCTCGTCGACGGCGCTGCGGACCTGCTCGTCGTCCAGCGGGGCGAGGGAGGAGAGCGTCACGGTGCCGGCCTTGGAGTCGGCGGCGACCTCGGTGACGCCGGTGAGGGCGGAGAGCTCCTCGCTGATCGCCTTCTCGCAGTGGCCGCAGCTCATGCCGGTCACGGTGTAGGTGGTGGTGCTGGACATCCGGGCCTCCGGGAGGTGTGGCGCCCCGGGCGTCGGCCCGGGTTCTACTCTGACAACACCATACCCCTCAGGGGTATTTCCGGGAGGGGTGGGTGAAGTGGCGCGCGTCACGGACGCGTGCGCCGGTAGAGCGTATGCGCCGGACCGCCTCAGGCCGGGGAGGCCGGGAGCTGGGCCGGGATCGGCGCGCGCTCGCGCCGGATCAGCAGCCGCAGCCAGAGCAGCCCGCCCAAGGAGACCACGAGCAGTCCGGCCGTGTCGTAGAGGGTGTACAGGTGCACCTGCTCGCTGGTGGGGTCGGGCATGTGGCCGAGCCCGAACAGGGCGCGCTGCCAGGAGCTCGCGGTGGTCTTGGCGACCAGCCAGACGGCGATGCCGCTCGTGCTGTCCCAGAGCGCGTGCAGCAGCGATACGCCCAGGTAGGTGACGGCGACCGGGGTGGTGAAGCGGAACCGCCCGCCGCGGCGCTCGCTGAACAGCACCCCGCCGACGATCGCCGTCCACAGGATGTGGCCGACCGGCGCGAGCACCCCGCGCAGGATCTCCGTCTCGACCAGGTCCTCGAGCGAAAGCCCCTGGATGCTCAGCACGGCGTTGAACGCGTACCCGGCGCTCTCGAACGCGGCGAACCCCGCGCCGACGGTGGCACCGAGCACCAGCCCGTGCCGCAGCCCGCTGACCCGCAGTCGGCGGCTCACCATGACCAGGGCTGCCAGCTTGGCCGCCTCCTCGATCAGTCCGACGGCGACGTACATCGAGGCCGAGGGCGAGACCAGGTAGCTCTCCAGCACCGAGGCGCCCAGGACGCCGATGATGCCGCCGACGCCGAAGCAGGCGAAGATCCGGTCCGGGCCGAGGTCGCCGGCGTAGCGCTCGTAGGCCCAGATCACCACGGTGGCCGGGACCAGGAAGCTGCCGAGCAGCACGATCGTCGGGACGAGGTTGCTGTTCCCGGTGAGGAACGTGACGACGACGGTGGCGCCCCAGAGCAGCAGGCCGACGGCGAAGACCCTCAGCCAGTGGTCGGACGTGGCCGTCGTGCGGGCCGGGGCGTCGGAGATGCGGGGGGTGTTGCGGTAGCCGGACACCGGTCAGGGCCTCCTCGGGGTAGCCGCTTTGGTCGAACTGTATGACAAATAGGGCATTTAGGGGCGATCGGGACGCCCGTGCGGCGGGGCGGCGATCGCGGCAGACGGAAACGCGGTAGGCGGGCGGGTGGGTGCCGCGAACATCCCTTATGTTCGGTATGTGTTCCCGACCCGCCGTGCCCAGTCCCCCTCGGCCCCCAGCGCCGCCGGGCTGCCGCCGGACCGGCGGCGCGGCGCCCTGCTGGCCGCCGACCTCCAGGACGTGCCGTTCTGGCGGCGGGCCAGCCCGGCGCTGCTCGCCGTGCTCCTGGTCGCACTCGCTGACCTCCTCTCCGGCAAGGACCGCTACCTGGCACCGCTGATGACCGTCGTCCCGGCCGCCGCCGCGCTCACCCTCAGACCGGGCGAACTGCTCGCCGTCTGCGCGCTCGGCCTGCTCGCGGTCTTCGGGCTCAGCCACTACGACGAGGTCGACAACATCAACGACGCGCGCTTCCTTTACGGTGCGATGGTCAGCTATGTCGTGTTGACGCTCTTCTCCGCCTGGGTCGCCAAGATCCGGATGCGGCGCGCGGCGGCCTTCGCGGCCGTCAGCTCCGTCGCCGAGGCCGCCCAGCGGGCCCTGCTGCGGCTGCCCGGGCCGGCCGTCGGGCCGCT
Source organism: Kitasatospora sp. NPDC059812 (assembly GCF_042732075.1). Taxonomy (NCBI): domain Bacteria; kingdom Bacillati; phylum Actinomycetota; class Actinomycetes; order Kitasatosporales; family Streptomycetaceae; genus Kitasatospora; species Kitasatospora sp. NPDC059812. Next base: position 34,805 of record NZ_JBHWIO010000087.1, on the reverse strand, counting down.
GCGGCTGGCCGTCCGGTACGTGTCGGCGGCCGACGCCTCACGGATCGGCGGAGACCTGTACTCGGTGCTGGAGACGCCGCACGGCACCCGGGTCGCGGTCGGGGACGTCCGGGGCAAGGGGCTCTCCGCCGTGCAGACCGCGGCCGTGGTGCTCGGCGCGTTCCGGGAGGCCGCGTACGACGAGGCCGGGCTGCGGGGCGTCGCGGCGCGGATCGAGGCCAGCGTCGAGCGGCACGTCCCGGACGGGGAGTTCACCACCGCGCTGTTCGCGGAGTTCCGCACGCCCGGGGTGATGGAACTGCTGCAGTACGGGCACGTCCCGCCGATCCGGGTCGACGGCGACGGGCGGGCGCACGTGCTGGACGCCCCCGACCCCTGGGTGCCGCTCGGCCTCGGACGGCTGGCGACGGGCGAACCGGCCAGCTGGGACCAGCCGTTCGGGGCGGAGGACGTGCTGGTGCTCTGCACGGACGGGGTGGTCGAGGCGCGGCACCACAAGAGCGGGGAGTTCTACCCGCTGGCGGAGCGGGTCGGGCCGCTGGTGCGGGGCGCCACGCGGTCGGAGGGGGATCTGGAGGCGGCGGTGGGGCGGGTGTACGCGGACCTGCTCGCGCACACGGGCGGGGAACTGCGGGACGACGCCCTGCTGTTGCTGATCGCCAGGACGGACGGCTGACGGCCGAAGGACTCTTGCTCTCCTCGTGTCTCTCCTCGTGCGGGCGCCCGCACGAGGAGAGGTAGAGGGCGCCTCAGGACGCGGTGACGTCGGCGAGGGCGCGGAAGAGGAGGGCGGTGGAGGTGGCGCCAGGGTCCTGGTGGCCGATGCTGCGCTCGCCGAGGTAGGAGGCGCGGCCCTTGCGGGCCTGGAGGGGGACGGTGTCGCGGGCGCCCTGGTCGGCGGCCTCGGCGGCGGCGGCCGCCGCCTCGGGGAGGGTGGCCCCGGCGCCGGCCGCGGCGCGGAAGGCGGCGACGGCCGGGGTGTAGGCGTCGACGATGGTCTTGTCCCCGGGCACGGCCTTGCCGAGGGTGCGGACGGCGTCCAGCCCGGCCGCCAGTGCCTCGGCGACGGCGGCCGGGCCGGCCGGGTTGGTGGGGTCGGCCAGGGCGGGATCGGGCAGGGCGGCGCCGATCGCGCGGAAGGCCTTGCCGTAGAGCGGGCCGGAGGCGCCGCCGACCTTGGAGATCAGCGTGCTGCCCACCTTGGTGAGCACCGCGCCCGGGCCGGCCGGCCGGAGGCCGTCGAGGGCGGCCAGGGCGGCGGAGAAGCCGCGCCGGAGGTTGCTGCCGTGGTCGCCGTCGCCGATCGCCGAGTCCAGCTCGGTGAGCCGGCCCTGCTCCTTCTCGACGGCCGCGGCGATCGCGCGGACCCAGGCCTCGGCGAGGGGGGTGTCGAAGTCCATGACGTCTCCCGGCTCAGGCCCGCTTGAGGGCGGGGGTGTCGACGGGCGCGTCCCACAGCTCCAGCAGCTGCGGGTCGGCCTTGGTGAGGGTGAGCGAGAAGCCCGCCATGTCCAGACTGGTGACGTAGTTGCCGACCAGGCTGCGGGCCACCGTGATGCCGCGCTCGGCGAGCCGGGCGGCGACCTCGCCGTAGGCGATGTACAGCTCCAGCAGGGGGGTCGCGCCGAGGCCGTTGAGCAGGGCGATCACCTCGTCGCCCGGGGCCAGGTGGTGGTCGGCGAGGATGGTGTCGACCACCTCGGCGGCCAGCGCGCGGGCCGGGCGCAGCTTCTCGCGGCGACGGCCGGGCTCGCCGTGGATGCCGACGCCGACCTCGATCTCGTCCTCGGGCAGGTCGAAGCCGGGCTTGCCGGCGGCCGGGGTGGTGGCAGCGGTGAGCGCGATGGCGAAGGAGCGGGAGGCGGCGTTGACCCGCTCGCCCAGGGCGGCCACCTCGTCGAGCGGGGCGCCGCGTTCGGCCAGTGCCCCGGTGGCCTTCTCGACCAGGACGGTCGCCCCGGTGCCGCGGCGGCCGGCCGTCCAGGTGGAGTCCTCGACCGCGACGTCGTCATCGACCAGGACGGTGCGGACCGCCAGGCCCTCCTCGGCGGCGAGTTCGGCGGCGAGCTCGAAGTTCATCACGTCGCCGGTGTAGTTCTTCACGATGAAGACGACGCCGGCGCCGCTCTCCACGGCCTTGGCGGCGGCCAGCATCTGGTCCGGTACCGGGGAGGTGAAGACCTCTCCGGGGCAGGCGGCGTCCAGCATGCCGGGGCCGACGAAGCCGCCGTGCAGCGGCTCGTGGCCGGAGCCGCCGCCGGAGATCACCGCGACCTTGGGCCCGGCCGGGCGGGCGGCCCGGGTGATCACCCGGTTGGGGATGTCCACCGTCAGCTCGGGGTGGGCGGCGGCGACTCCGGCCAACGCGTCCTCCAGGACGCTCTCCGGGGTGTTGATCAGCTTCTTCAACGCTCTTCGCTCCCTTGTGCGGGTCGTCGGCCGTGGACGCTGCTGCCCCGACGCTACGCCAGACGGGGGTGGTGGGCACGGGGTGCGACACGCGGGATTCGCGTCACTCTCCCGGAGTAGCGGCGTCGGCCGCGGGGTCGGTCGTAGGGTCGGGCGCATGAGCGAACACGTGGGTATCGTCCTGGTCTCGCACAGCGCCCGACTGGCCGCCGGGCTGCGCGAGCTGCTCGCCGAACTCGCCCCGGGCGGCGTGCGGGTGGTGTGCGCGGCGGGTACGGAGGACGGCGGGCTCGGCACCAGCTACGACCTGATCGCGCGGGCCGTCGCCGAGGCGGACGGCGGGGCGGGCGTGGTCGTGCTGCCGGATCTCGGCAGCTCGGTGCTCACCGCCGTCACGGTGCTGGAGGACGAGCCGCGCCCGGGCGTGCGGCTGGTGGACGCGCCGTTCGTGGAGGGCGCGGTGGCGGCCGCCGTCACCGCCTCGACCGGGGCGGCGCTGGCGGAGGTGGTCGCGGCGGCCGAGGAGGCCCGCTCGTTCCGGAAGCTGTGAAGCCGCGGGGCCGAAGAGCGGGAAGAGGGGGCGGCTACTTGGCGTCGGCGTAGCAGTCCACCACCGCCGTGGTGAGCGGGAAGCGGACCGGGGTGTCGCCGAACGCCAGGCGGCGGGCCTCGTCGGCCGCCTCGGCGACCGCGGCGGCCACCTCGTCGGCGAGGTTGGCCGGGGTGTGCACGATCACCTCGTCGTGCTGGAAGAACACCAGGTGCGGGCGTTCCGCCGGGCCGGCCGCCGGCAGCTCGCCCAGCCGGCGGCGCAGGGCGGCGAGCAGGGCGAGTGCCCAGTCGGCGGCGCTGGCCTGGATGACGAAGTTGCGGGTGAAGCGGCCGCGGGCGCGGGCCTGCCGGCCGCCGGCCTCGCCGGCCGTGTCGGGGGCCTCGGTGAGGTCGAGGAACTCGGCGGAGGCGGGCGGGCAGACCCGGCCCAGCCGGGAGGCGACCACCCCGCCGTCCTCGCCGGTGCGGGCGGCGGCCTCGACGTAGCCCATCGCGGCGGGGTAGCGGTGGCGCAGGGTGTTCAGCAGCGGGCCGATGTCGCCGCTGGTCTGCCCGTACATGGCGCCGAGCAGGCCGAGCTTGGCCTTGTCGCGGTCGCCCTGGAAGGCGTTGGCGGCCAGCGCCTCGTACAGGTCGCCGCCGGCGGCGGTGCGGGCCAGCCCGGCGTCCTGGGAGAGCGCGGCGAGCACCCGGGGCTCCAGCTGGGCGGCGTCGGCGACGACCAGCAGCCAGCCCGGGTCGGCGACGACGGCGCGGCGCAGGATGCGCGGGATCTGCAGCGCGCCGCCGCCGCGGCTGGCCCAGCGCCCGGAGACCACGCCGCCGACCACGTACTCGGGCCGGAACCGGCCGCCGCGGGCCCAGGCGTCCTGCCAGGCCCAGCCGTGCGCGGCGTGGATCCGGGACAGCTCCTTGTAGCGGATCAGCAGCGCGGCGGCCGGGTGGGCGACGCCCTTGAGCTCCCAGGAGCGGGTGGAGCCGAGCTGGATGCCGTTCTCGGCGAAGGCGCGCAGCACCTGGGTGTGCGAGTCGGGGTTGAACGGGCGCCCGCCGAGGGCCTGTTGGAGTTCGACGGAGAGGTCGGCGAGCAGTCTCGGCTGGGCGCCGGGGACGGTCGGGCGGGGGCCGAGGAGTTCGGTGAGCAGTTGGTCGTGGACGTCGGCGCGCCAGGGCAGCCCGTCGTACGCGATCTCGGCGGCGACCAGTGCGCCGGCGGACTCGGCGGCGACCAGCAGCCGGAACCGGTGCCGGGCGGCCGGGTCGGCGATCGCGGCGAGCCGGCGCTGCTGCTCGGCGTGGACGGCGACGACGGCGGTCAGCGGGTCGGCGCCGGGCGGCAGTTGCAGCCGGTCGGGCGCGAACAGGGTGTCCTGCCCGTCGTCGGCCTCGGCGGAGCCGGGCTCGGGCAGGTCGTCCGGGACGGGCAGGCCGCGCAGCCGGGACCAGGCGGCGCCGAGCGAGCGCGGCGCGCCGAACCGGCCCTCGTGCGCCAGCAGCAGGGCCTCGACCAGGCGCAGGTCGTGGCAGCGGGCGAGCCGGTCGGGCAGCCGGGGCAGCAGCGGCGCGTAGGCGCTGTCGGTGGCGGCCCACACCCAACGGGAGTGCTCGGCGGCCTCCCGGGCGGCGACGGCGGCGGCGAGATCGGGGACCTTCTCGGGCGGGCCGAGCGGGGTGCCGGCGTCGTCGAGCGGCTGGAGCCGGCCGCCGGGGCCGTGCGGGTCGGGGGCGAGGGCCGTCCTGGGTGCCACGGGGGCGTCTCCTCTCCGGCGCGCTGTTCTGGCGTGCGGGTACGGGCACGGGTGTGCGGTCGTTCGGGTGTCCGGGCTCGACGTTAACGGGTGGGTACGACAACGGGGGGCGGGGGCGCATAGGCAGGGTGGGTGACACGGCGTAGGGTCGGCGAAATGACCGAGAACCCGTTCTTCAAGCCCAGCCCCCTGGTCTACGAACTGCCGCCCTTCGCCGAGATCCGGCCGGAGCACTTCCTGCCCGCGTACGAGCGCGGGATGGCGGAGCAGCTGGCCGAGATCGCGGCGATCACCGCGGATCCGCGGCCGCCGACGCCGGACAACACCCTGGTCGCCCTGGAGCGTTCCGGGGAGCTGCTGCGCCGGGTGGACGCGGTGTTCCGCAACCAGTCGTCCTCGGACACCAGCGAGCCGGTCGACGAGGTGGAGACCGCGGTGAGCCCGCTGCTGGCCGCGCACCACGACGCGATCCACCTGGACCGCGCCCTGTTCGCCCGGATCGAGGAGCTGTACGGGCGCCGCGCCGACCTGGGTCTGGACCCGGAGTCGCTGCGGCTGCTGGAGACCCGGCACACCCGTTTCGTCCGCTCCGGCGCCCGGCTGGGCGAGGCGGAGCAGGCCCGGCTGCGCGAGCTGAACGCCGAACTCGCGGGGCTCGGCACGACGTTCCAGCAGAACGTGAACGCCGCCAGCAAGGCCGCCGCGCTGGTCGTGGACGCGGCCGAGGAGCTGGACGGGCTGTCCGCGGACGAGGTCGCCGCCGCTGCGGAGAACGCCCGGGTGCTCGGGCAGGAGGGCCGGTTCGTGCTGTCCCTGAAGAGCACCTCCGGCCAGCCCGAACTGGCCCGGCTGACCGACCGGTCGGTGCGCGAGCGGCTGCTGGCGGCCTCGCTCGACCGGGGCCTGGCGGTCAACGGCCCGCTGGCGATCCGGATGGCCGGGCTGCGCGCCGAGCGGGCCGCGCTGCTGGGGCACCCGAGCCACGCCGCGTACGTGGTGGAGGACGAGACCGCGGGCACGGTGGAGGCGGTGTCCGGACTGCTGGCCCGGCTGGTGGGTCCGGCGGTGGCCAACGCCGGCCGGGAGGCCGCCGAGCTGGCCAAGCTGGCGGCGGCGGACGGGATCGAGGAGATCGCCGCGCACGACTGGGCGTACTACTCGGAGAAGGTCCGGCAGAGCTCCTACCAGGTGGACGCGGCGGTGCTGCGCCCGTACTTCGAGCTGGAGCGGGTGCTCCGGGACGGCGTGTTCTTCGCCGCGGGGCTGGCGTACGGGCTGACCTTCACCGAGCGGCCGGACCTGACGGCCCACCACCCGGACGCGCGGGTCTTCGAGGTGTTCGAGGAGGACGGCGGTTCGCTGGGCCTGTTCATCGGCGACTTCCACGCCCGGGCGTCCAAGCGCGGCGGTGCCTGGATGGACGAGCTGGTGAGCCAGGCGGGGCTGACCGGCCGCCGGCCGGTGGTGATCAACAACCTGAACATCGCCCGCCCGGCGCCGGGCGAGCCGGTGCTGCTGGCCTGGGACGAGGTGCGCACGCTCTTCCACGAGTTCGGGCACGCGCTGCACGGGCTGTTCTCGGACGTGCGGTACCCGCTGTTCGCGGGCACCTCGGTGCCCCGGGACTTCGTCGAGTTCCCCTCGCAGGTCAACGAGATGTGGATGGTCCGGCCGGAGGTGCTGGCCAACTACGCGCGCCACCACGTGACCGGGGAGCCGCTGCCGGCCGAGCTGGTCGAGCGGATGGTGGCGGCCGAGGGCTTCGGGGAGGGCTTCCGGACGGTGGAGTACCTCGCGGCGACGCTGCTGGACTGGGCCTGGCACACCGTGCCGCAGGGCCGGGAGATCGCGGACGCCGAGGAGTTCGAGGCACGGGCGCTGGCGGAGGCCGGGATCGCGGTGCCGGCGATCCCGCCGCGCTACCGGACGGCGTACTTCCAGCACGTCTTCGCCAGCGGCTACAGCGCCGGGTACTACGCGTACATCTGGTCGGAGGTGCTGGACGCCGACACCGTGCAGTGGTTCGAGGGCAACGGGCGCGCGGTGCGGGAGAGCGGCGAGCTGTTCCGGCGCGAGTTGCTGGCGCGCGGCTACGGCCGGGACCCGCTGGAGTCCTTCCGTGCGGTGGTCGGCCGGGCGCCGGAGACCGGGCCGCTGCTGGCGCGGCGGGGCCTGCTCTAGCCGCCGGGCGGCCCCGGTGGCGGTCAGCGCGGTGTGACCGTGACCGTCACCGGGGTGCCCGGTCGGGCGTGCGGGAGGCGGATCCGGACGGTTCCGGCCCGCCCGCCGGCCGGCTGTTCGACGTCGACGCGGGCGGCGGCGGGGGTGGCGGTGACGTCGGCGCCGTGCGGGAACGCCGCCGGGGGCAGGACGAGTTCGCTGCCGTGCCGGGTGCCGTCGGCGCTCCAGTGGACGGTGGTGGCGCCGGTGCGCACGTCCGTTCCGGCGACGGCCGCCGGGTACGGGCCGAAGGCGGGTTCGTCGCCGGGGGCGGGGCGCCCGGCCGGGTCGAGCGCGCAGTAGCCGCCGGTGCCGCGGCACCAGTACCACATGGTCCAGCCCTCGGCGAAGCCGTCCATCGCGGCGACCTGCCGGCGGACCAGCAGGGTGTTGCCCGGCCTGCGGGAGTCGGGCGGGCCCCATTCGCTGACCAGGACGGGCAGGCGGTGGGCGGCGGGGTAGGCGGTGATCGCGGCGGTGTAGCGCTCGACGAAGCCGTCGGCCGGGTCCCAGTCGGCGCCGTTCTCGACCGCGGTGTCGTAGAAGTGCGGTGCGTAGCCGAGCCGGGGCGGGCCGGGGCGAGGGTCGTCGAAGCCGGGCAGCCGGGTGGGCACGCCCTGGCCGACCAGGACGGTGGGTTCGACGAACAGCCAGGCGCGGGAGTCGACCCGGCGTACGGCGGCGATCAGGCGGCGGTACATGTCGGCGAGCCGGCCCTGTTCGAGGGCGGCGGAGGCGGCGGCGAGGACGGCCGGGTCGGTCGGGTCGCCGTCCACCGGGCCGAACGGCTCGTTGAACAGGTCGTAGCCCAGCAGCGAGCGGTGGCCGCGCAGTTCGAGGGCGAGCCGGGTGTAGAAGTCGGCCTGCCAGGCACGCAGGTCGGGGTCGTCGTAGAGGTGGCGGAAGGCGGCCTGGACGGCGGGCTGGAAGTACCCGGCGAACCAGTCGTTCGGGTCGGGGGTGAACGGCAGGCCGTCGTCCCGGGTGGCCCAGGGCGGGATGCCGCGGTCGCCGCCGCCGAACGCCGGCCCGTAGACGTCCTGGTGCAGGTCGATCAGGGCGAGCAGGCCGTACCGGTCGGCCCAGCCGAGGAGTTGGCGCAGCCGGTGCAGTTCGGTCGGGTCGAGGCGGCCGCGGACGGGCTCCAGCCTGTTCCAGGAGACCGCCACCCGGATCAGGGTGAAGCCCTGCGCGGCCAGGGACTTGAGGTCGGCCTCGGTGGTCTCGGCGTACTTGTCGAGGTTGAAGCCGCGCAGGTGGAGGCGGCGGCCCTGGGCGTCGGTGAAGGCGGTGCGGCCGTCGGGGCCGGTGGCCGTTGCGGCGGGGAACCGCGCGGGCGGGCCGCCGTGGGCGCCGTCGTGCGCGGCGGCGGGGGTGGCGGGGGCCGCGGTGAGGGCCGTGGTGGCGGAGAGCAGCAGGGCGGCGGCGGTGCGGCGCAGGCGCATCGGGACCTCGTACGGCGCGGGGGTGGGGGCCCGATGATGCCTGCGGTGCCGGGTGTCGCACAAGGGCCTTGCGCGGAAGGGGAGTTCAGTCGGCGTCCGGGGCCGAGGTCGGGGCCGGGGTCGGGGTCGGGGTCGGGGTCGGGGCCGGGGTGGCGGGGGTGGGCAGGTCCGCGGCGGCGGCCAGGCGGCCCCAGAGCAGGTCGGCGAGCGCCTGCACCATGCGGGTGCGTGAGCAGGGTCTGGTCTCCAGCCACCAGTCGCCGGCTGCCAGCACCATGCCGGTGATGCCCCGGCCCCAGGCCTCGGCGAGCAGCTCACGGTCGGCGCCGAGGTCGACCTGGCTCTGCACGGCCCGGGTGATCTCCGCGGCGATCTGCCGCAGTGCGGGGGCGAGTGCGGTGCCGGGGCCGCTCGGGTCGCCCGGTTCGGGGTGGGTGAGCAGCCGGTAGACCTGCGGGCGGGCCTCGATCCCGGCCAGGTAGGTGTCCAGGACGTGTTCGACCCGGTCGCGGCGCTCCAGTGGTTCGGCGAGGGCGGCCCGGACGGCGGCCAGCAGGCCGCTGGTGTGGCGCTCGGTGAGGGCTGTGATCAGGCCGTTCCGGTCGCCGAAGTGGCGGTAGAGGATCGGTTTGGTGATGCCGGCCTCGGCGGCGATGGCGTTCATGCTGGCGGTCGGGCCGTTCCGCTGGATGACCCGGTCGGCGGCGTTGAGCAGCTGCTCGCGGCGGGGCTCTCGGGACATGTGCTGCTCCTTGGATTCGGGGTCTGACTGGGCGTTGACACCGGTTACCAATCAGTAGCAGACTCCGACGATGTTACCCGAGGTAACCCCCCTGGTCGGCCGTACCCCTTCTTCGGAGGCAAGCACCATGAGCAGCACGTTCTCGCTGGACCCGGGCGCGGACCAGCTCGCCGTACGCGACTGGCTGCACGGCTTCGCCGCCGACGTCGTCCGCCCCGCCGCGGCCGAGTGGGACGAGCGCGAGGAGACCCCCTGGCCGATCATCCAGGAGGCCGCCAAGCTGGGCATCTACTCGCTGGACTTCTACGCCCAGCAGTACTTCGACCCCTCCGGCGTCGGCATCCCGATCGCCATGGAGGAGCTGTTCTGGGGCGACGCGGGCATCGGGCTGTCCATCGTCGGCACCACGCTGGCCGCCGTCGCGGTGCTCGCCAACGGCACCGACGAGCAGATCGGCACCTGGACCCCGCAGATGTTCGGCACCCCGGACGACCTCAAGGTGGCCGCGTTCTGCTCCTCCGAGCCCGACGCGGGCTCCGACGTCTCCGCGCTGCGCACCCGGGCGGTGTACGACGGGGCCAAGGACGAGTGGGTGCTCAACGGCACCAAGACCTGGGCCACCAACGGCGGGATCGCCGCCGTCCACGTCGTCGTCGCCACCGTCGACCCGGAGCTCGGGGCGAAGGGCCAGGCCTCCTTCGTCGTCCCGCCGGGCACCCCCGGGCTGAGCCAGGGCCAGAAGTTCAAGAAGCACGGCATCCGCGCCTCGCACACCGCCGAGGTGGTGCTGGACGGCGTCCGGGTGCCCGGCAGCTGCCTGCTCGGCGGCAAGGAGAAGCTGGACGAGCGGCTGGCCCGGGCCCGTGAAGGGGTCAAGCGCCCGGGGGGCAGGGGCAACGCGGCGATGGCCACCTTCGAGGCCTCCCGGCCGGCCGTCGGCGCGCAGGCGATCGGCATCGCCCGGGCCGCGTACGAGGTGGCGCTGGACTACGCGAGGACCCGCGAGCAGTTCGGCCGCCCGATCATCGACAACCAGGGCGTGGCCTTCCAGCTCGCCGACATGAAGACCCGGATCGACGCCTCCCGCCTGCTGGTGTGGCGGGCCTCCTGGATGGCGGCCAACAACCAGCCGTTCACCGCGGCCGAGGGCTCGATGTCCAAGCTGTACGCGGGCGAGACGGCCAAGTGGGTCACCGCGCAGGCGATGCAGATCCTCGGCGGCAACGGCTTCACCCGGGAGTATCCGGTGGAGCGGATGCACCGGGACAGCGCGATCTACTCGATCTTCGAGGGGACCAGCGAGATCCAGCGGCTGGTGATCGCGCGGGCGATCTCGGGGATGCCGATCCGCTGAGCCCTGCTACCGGGCTGTTGGGCAGTCGGCCCGCCGGGCTACCGGGCCGCCCAGAAGACGATTCCGGCGGTGAGCGCGCCCACCGCCGCGCCGACGATGGTCTGCGCGGTGGTGTGGTCCCGCAGCACCACCCGGGACCAGCCGATCGCCGCGACCAGCGGGGCGAGCAGCAGCCACAGCGGGCCGAGCGCGATCCCGAGGCAGACCACCGCGCCGGCGGCCACGGCGGTGTGCACGGAGACCTTCCACCAGACGGTGATCACCAGGATCGGGACCAGCGAGGCGAACATCGCCAGCACCATCGCGGTCAGGTCGGCCGGGGCGTCCAGCCAGAGCATCACGGCGAAGCTGGTCGCGACCGAGCCCATGATGAACGGGATGACGGTCAGCCGACGCTGCCGGTGGCCGACGTGGCGGTCCTCCAGGGTGCCCTTGCGGATGCCGCGCTGGATGAACATGGTCGGGATGACGGCCGCGAACAGGGCCGCGAAGGCCGCCCAGCCGAGGCCCGTCCAGCCGTAGCGGATGACGCCTATCAGCGGGAGCATCGCGATGATGACGTTCTTCGGCTCGACGCCGTCGGTGACCCGGCGGGCCCAGATCGTCCGGCTGGTGGGGGCGGTCGTGGCCTCGGTCGTCATCGGGGTGTGTGCTCCGGGTGCGCAAAGGGGTCGGCGTGAGGGCTCGGCGTGAAGGGTCGGCGCGACGGGGGCGTCGGGGCGCGGGCGTCGGGACGGTCCGGCGCCGATCGGATGATCGTACGCGAGTCCGTCCGCGCGGCCGGTGCCCGGACCTGAGGCCCGGCCCCGGTCGGAGCCGGTGCCCGGCCCCGGTCGGACCTGGTGCCCGGCCCCGGTCAGAACCGCGCCGGGCGGCCCTCCAGGAACGCGGCCAGCCCCTCGGGCACGTCCGAGGTCTCCCGGGAGCGGCGCTCCCAGGGCGCCAGCGCCTGCGCCGCCCGCTCCGCCGGGACGGCCAGCGCGGCCTTCACCGCACCGATGGTCTGGGCCGAGCGCCGGGTCAGCAGTCGGGCGAACTCCAGCGCGGCGGCGTCCAGTTCGGCGCCCGGCAGGACGCGCTCCGCCAGACCCAGCGGCAGCGCGTCGCGGCCCGTCACCAACTCGCCGGAGAACAGCAGGTACTTGGCGCGGGCCGGGCCGACCAGCCGGGCCAGCCGTACGGTCGGCACCGCCGGGTAGACCACGCCGAGCTTGGCCGGGGTGATCCCCAGCCGGGCGTCCTCGGCGACGAACCGCAGGTCGCACGCGACGGCCAGCTGGCAGCCGCCGCCCACGCAGGCGCCCTGCACCACGGCGACGGTCGGGTGCGGGAAGGCCGCCAGTGCCTCCTCGGCGGCGACGTTGACCGCGTGGTAGGCGTCCGCACGCTCCGGATCGCCGTACACCTCGGCGAGTTCGGCGATGTCCGCGCCCGCGCTGAAGGTGCCGCCGGCGCCGGTGACCAGCAGGGCGCGCACCCCCGGCTGCTCGGCGAGGCGCAGCAGCACCTTCGGCAGCGCCTGCCAGATCTCCAGGGTCACCGCGTTGCGCCGGTGCGGTCGGGCGAACTCCAGGACGGCGACGCCGTCCTCGCCGACGTACGCGTGCAGGCCCTCGGCGTGGGCGGGCAGGGCGGAGCGGTCCCGCGTGAGCAGCGGCTGGTCCATGCGCACCTCCGGGCGGTCGTGGTGCGCCCACTCTCTCAGGAGGTGACGGCGCAGTAGTCGCCGAGGCCGCCCTCGACCAGGGCGAAGGCGCGCGCGGCCCGGTCGAGGGCGGCGGGCAGGGCGGCCGCGGCGCGTTCGCCGGTCAGTATCCGGCGCTGGTTCTCGGTGGTCAGGGCCAGTCGGGCGGCGAGCAGTTGGGCGGCGGCGATCTGTGCGGTGAGCTCGTCGTGGGCCGGGTCCTGGGCGAGGAGTTCGGTGGTCAGCAGGCCCTGCGCGTGCCGGCCGAAGCCGGCGGTGGCGCGCATCGCCAGGGCCGGGGTGCGGTGGATCAGCCGGACCACGTCGAGCACGAGCGGTTCGTCGCTCAGCCCGGTGGCCGGGTCGTGCTGCTCCAGCGCGGCGAGGTACTGCTCGCGCAGCGCCGCCACCGCCGAGGTGCCGGGGGCGCGTTCGCGGACCACCCGGGCCGGCTCGTCGAGGTGCTGCTCCATGGGGGCCATGACCAGGTCTTCCTTGGTGGGGAAGTAGTTGAAGACGGTCATCTTGGACACCTCGGAGGCGGCCGCGATCTCGGCCACCGAGACCTGGTCGAAGTCCCGCTCGGCGAACAGCCCGATGGCGGTGCGCCAGATCCGGATGCCGGTCTGGATCTTCTTGCGCTCGCGCAGCGGGAGGGCGTCGAGGTCGCGGTCGTCGTCGGGGCTGAAGCCGGTGTGCGTCGCCATGGCTCGACTGTACCAGGATCAAAGATCGACCAGGATGAAGATTGAGCTGAGCTTAAGAATTGACCAGGTATAAAAAAACTGCCATGGTGAGGACGTGCCGCCGGCCGCACCGGCCCGGCCCGAACTCCACCGACCCTGGGGGGACTTACCGATGGCGCCCGCTGCCCCTGCCTTGATGACACCGGCCCAGCGCAACCTGGGCATGCTGCTCTGCCTGGTCACGATCGTGCTGGCCGTGCTCGACATGAACATCGTGTCCGCGGCCACCGTGCCGATCGTCCGGGAGCTCGACCCCGTCCACGGCGTCGACCGGCTGCCCTGGCTGATCAGCTCGTTCGCTCTCGCCGCGACCGCGCTGCTGCCGCTCTACGGCAAGCTCTGCGACCTGTACGGCGCCAAACGCGTGCTGCTCGGCGCGGTCGGCACCTTCCTGGTCGGCTCGGCGCTCTGCGGGCTCGCGCAGTCGATGGGCCAGCTGATCGCCTTCCGGGCCCTCCAGGGCATCGGCGGCGGCGGGCTGATGAGCGTCACCATGGTGGTCGTCGCCCACCTCAAGGACCCGGCCGAGCGCGGCAGCGGCAAGGGCGGCGCGATGGGCGGGATCGTCGCGGGCATCGGCATGGCGGTCGGCCCGCTGATCGGGGCGCTGTTCACCGACCACCTCGGCTGGCGCTGGATCTTCTACATCAACCTGCCGCTCGGCCTGCTCGTCCTGGTCGGCACCGCCCTGGTGATCAAGCTGCCGCCGGCGGCAGGCCGCCGCAGCCTGGACTTCCTCGGCGCGGCCCTCGCCGCCGCCTTCGCGACCGGGCTGCTGCTGGTCACCGAGTGGGGCGGCAAGGACTACGCCTGGACCTCCCCGGTGATCCTCGGGCTCGTCGCCGCCACCCTGGCCGCGTTCGGCCTCTTCGTGTGGCGCCAGGCCACCGCCGCCGAACCGGTGCTGCCGCTGTCGCTGTTCCGGATCAGCGTGGTGCGCCTCGGCTTCGCGATCCAGGGCCTGGTCGGGATGGGCATGACCGGCTCGATCGTCTACGTGATGCTCTACCTGCAGATCGCCCGCGGCGTCGACCCCACCTCGGCCAGCCTCTACCTGATCCCGATGGCGGGCGGGATGACAGCGGTCGGCCTGCTGGCCGGCCGGCTCACCGCCCGCGGCTACGCGGAGCGCACCTTCCTGGTGGCCGGCGCGGGCTGCGCGGCGATCGCCCTGCTCCTGCTCGGCCTCAACGGCCCGACCACCGGGCTGTGGGCGGTCTGCGGCGAACTCGTCCTGCTGGGCGTCGGGATGGGCCAGCTGATCGGCCAGCTGGTCACGGTGGTGCAGGAGTCCGTCCCCCGGCACCACCTCGGCGTCGCGACCACCGGGATCCGCTTCTTCCAGACCCTCGGCAGCGCGCTCGGCGCGGCGCTCTTCGGCACCGTGCTGGCCCGGGTCTTCACGGACGGCGAGCCCGGCCTGCCACTCGGCGCCGTCCGGACGCTCGGCGGCGCGGCCCGCGAGCACGCGCTGCGCAGCTTCACGGACGCCGTCGACGTGGTGTTCCTGTCGGTCGGCGGTCTGCTGGTGCTGGTCCTGCTGCTCGCGCTGCGGGTGCCCAGGGCGGTGGCGGCGGCGGAGCCGCCGGTGCTGGCGGCCTGAGGGGCCGGGGAGCGGCGGCCCGGGGAGCGGCGGGGGCGGTGCGGGGTCCGGTGGGACACGGGGGTGTCCACCGGGCCCCTCCGCGTCCGGTCAGGCCCCGGGCGTCCACTCCGGAGCCAGGATCGACCAGATCTGCTTGTCGTGGCGGACCCCGTTGTGCGGGTACCACTCGCGCAGGGTGCCGTCCAGGCTCATGCCGATCCGCTCGGCGACGGCCCGGCTGCGGGCGTTGCCGGCGGAGCACCACCATTCGGCGCGGTGCAGGCCGCGGGTGGTGAAGGCGTAGTCGATCAGCACCCGGACGGCGGCGGTGATCAGCCCGCCGCCCTCGCCGGCCGGCTCGGTCCAGGCGCCGATCTCGCAGACGCCGCTCTGGGCGTTGAAGCTCACGAACATCACGCCGCCGACCAGCGTGCCGTCCCGCCAGATGCCGTAGATCCGGCCGCTGTCGGCGGCCTGCTGGTCGGCGTAGCGCTGGAGGGTGGTGCGGGCGGAGTCGAGGTCGGTGGAGCGGGTGGCCCAGGGGATCCACGGGTCGGTGTGGGCGCGGGCGCGGTCGATGTGGGCCAGGAACTCGGCCGCCTGCCACGGCTCCAGCGGGCGCAGTTCGGCGTTCTCGGCGAGCGGTACGGCAAACATGGGCTGGCCTTTCACGGGATGCACGGTCCACGGGATGCGCGGCGTGCTGGGAACCATACATAACAAACGTTTGGTATGTACGATGACCCCCATGACACCGGCCCGTGGAGACCATGACGCCCGCCGCCTGGAAGTGTCCGAGGGCGTGTGGCGGGTGCTCTCCAGCCGTGGCTTCGAGGGGCTGACCCTGCGTGCCGTGGCCACCGAACTGGGCGCCTCCACCGGCCTGTTGACGCACTACTTCCCCAACAAGCGGGCCCTGCTGAGCCACGCCCTGGACGAACTCGACCGGCGCTCCGGCTCCCGGCCCCGGCGCACCGCCCCCGCCGACGGCACCCCGCCGCCACCCCCCGGGCTGGCCCGACTGCGGGCCGCGCTACTCGACGTCCTGCCGCTGGACGGGGCGGCGGTGGCCGGCAACCGGATCTGGGTCGGCTCCTGGGACGTCGCCCTGTCGGACCCCGCGCTCGCGGCCGCGCACGCGGGTCGCTACGCCCGCTCGCGCGAGGCCCTCGCGGTGCACGTCGCGGACGCCCAGCGGCTCGGGGAGCTCCCGGCCGGGGCTGACGCCGCCGCGCTCGCGACCGGTGCGCAGGCCTTCGCGCTCGGCCTGGTGGTGCAGGTGCTGTTCGCCCCGGCGGAGTTCCCGCCCGAGCGGCAGACCGCTCTGCTGGACGCCTACCTGGCCGGGCTCGCCACCGGCGACTGACGCGCCACCGGCGGCAGACTCGCCGCCATCGGCTGAGCGGCCGGCCGGGCTCGCGATCACGGGCCGAGCGGCCGGCCGGGGACCCGACCGAGCGGCTCCCGGCCGGGTCGGTGGGGCGGATTGTCCCCGGAGCGTGATTCGCTCGGGATTTCGGTTGTTCGGGTCTTCTCCCGCATCCGATCCGCAGTGGCGGTCATCCGGAGCAGCCTGTTATCGCGGTGGCCACGACACGCATCGTCACGGGTTAGGTGCGGTGGGTGTACGCAATCAGGCGGTGTGCGGAGGGGATTTCCGGGAGCCCGCGACGGCCGGGCAATGCGGCCGCCGGCCTGGCGGCCTGCGGGAATGCCGAGGTGGTGCCCCCAGCAGGATTCGAACCTGCGACCTACCGCTTAGAAGGCGGGTGCTCTATCCGCTGAGCTATGGGGGCGGGACGGGCTGCGCCCGGGCGGGCGTGACCGTGGCCGGGTCGGGCGACGAGCGCCGGGGGCGCGCGTGTCCGGCCCCGTACCGTGAGGGTGGGGGTGGGGGTCGGTGGGCCCTCGACCTGTCGGGGACAGGATAAGGGTGCCCAGTTCCTCGGCCGAGTGTGACGACACCGCCGTTGGTGTGTCGGTTCGGTGGAGCGGTCCGATAATCGCAGGTGAACGCCGTGAGTGCAGCGGTCTGGGAGTGTTCCGAGCCGGACGTTGTGCAGTCGTTACGGGGCTGCCGCCCCACCCGTTATGGATTCGGCACGGAGAATGTGTCGCCACCGGTGCGGGTGGGGGGCCGTATTCGGCTTCCTCCGGTCGGATGACGTGCGCGGACGGTCGGTCGGCGCTGTTCCGGGGCGTGTCGGTTGGGGGCGGCGAGCAGCCGGTTTGTTGTCATGGCCGCGATGAGATGGGCTCGAAGGGGTGCCGAAAGGCCGAAATTCACCCCTGCGAGTGACGTCGGTTTTCCGAGGCATCGAGTTGTCCACAGGATTTCAGAACTCTCTGGCGGGGATTTCCCGCGAAGCGCACTCTCGACGCGCGCCGGTCGATTCCGTACGGTGCATCGGCGAGAACGGAGAGTGCACTGTGAACGAGATGCAGGTGACGATCGTCGGCATTGTCGCGACGGAGGTGAGCTACGGCGAAACGGGCAGCGGGGTGCCGATGGCCAAGTTCCGGCTCGGCTGCACCGAGCGCCGGTACGACCGGCAGCGCGAGTGCTGGGCGGACGGCGAGACGCAGTGGCTGACGGTGACGGCCTGGCGGGGGCTCGCGGTCAATCTGATCGGTTCGCTCGCCAAGGGGGATCCGGTGTTGGTGAGTGGTCGGCTGCGGCTGCGGGAGTGGGCCGACGGCGAGGTGAAGCGCACCAGGGCCGAGATCGACGCCCGATCGGTCGGACACGACCTCACCCGTGGTACCTCGGCGTTCCGTTGGGCGGCGGGGGTGCGCGGGCAGCCGTCGGGCGCCACCGGGCCGAGCGGGGCGCAGGCCGGGGCAGGGGTGGTGCCGGGGTGGATCGCCGACGCACTGGAGGCGCGGAAGGCCTTGGCGGTGGCCTCGGCGACGCGCCCGCCGGAGCCCCCGCCGCCGGCGCGGCCGGTGTCGGACGGGGTGTCGGAGGCGGAGGCGGGGGAGCGGGGCAGGGTGGCCGAGGGGGAGCGGGGAGGTGGCGAGCAGGCTGCGCTGATCTGACGGGTCGATGACCTTAACTGTCGACAAATATGTTGATCGAGACTGTTGTTGCGCCCGCATGTGCAATCTCGCCCGGATAACGAAAAGTCGCGAGGAGATTCTGGCTGATCGTCAGCTTGTGTCGAAACTGAGGGGGTTGATAACGATCCAGATACGGAATCGTCCTGATTTCGCATGGGGGTTTCGGGGCCTGCGGGGCTCAATAGGATTCGTCTGGTTCATACCCGCAGCAGCGCCACAGGGGGCGCGCGCGGCACGGCAAGTCGGCGGGCTGTCCATCGGTGCGGCCCGGCCCCGGAGGGATCCCAGATGTTCCAGAGGCAGGTGCGGAGTCTCCCCCGCATAACCACTGTCATGCTCACGACCAGCCTGGTGTTGGGCGGGGGCCTGTTCGCGGCCGGTGCGGCGGCCGCGGCGGACACCCCGGGTGCGGGCGTCAAGGCCGTCCTCCAGAACACGATGGTGGGCGAGAAGATCGACGTCGAGGGCAAGGGGACCGTCGACGGCGGTCTGTTCACCCTCAAGACGTCCAACGGCGAGATCCAGACCTACTGCATCGACTTCGACAACCCGGTCTACCTGGACAGCGCCGCGAAGTACCAGGAGTCGGACTGGAAGTCGAGCTCCCTCGGCGGCAAGAACAAGGTCGAGGCGGCCTCCAAGATCCGCTGGATCCTGGAGAACTCCTACCCGCAGGTCAAGGACCTGACGGCGCTCGGCAAGACCGTCGGCGTCGACGGCCTGACCGCCGAGGACGCCGCCGCGGGCACCCAGGCCGCGATCTGGAAGTTCTCGGACAACAAGAACGCCACCCCGCGCAACGCCAAGGCCAAGAAGCTGCGCGACTACCTGCTCGGCGACGCCAACAAGGGCATCGCCGCCGAGCCCAACCCCTCGTTGACGCTCAACCCGGACTCCGTCTCCGGCAAGTCCGGCAACAAGCTCGGCCCCTTCACCCTCAAGTCCAGCGCCGCCGAGGTGAAGCTCACCGTCACCGGTGACGCCGCCGACAAGGTCAAGGTGGTGGACAAGGACGGCAAGCCGGTCGGCGCCACCCTGACCGGTCCGATCAAGGAGACCCAGCTGTTCCTGGACGTGCCGGCCGGCACCCCGGACGGCTCCGTCGCCCTGGCCGCCGCCGCCGACACCGTCGTGCCCAGCGGCCGGGTCTTCCTCAGCGAGGGCTACGACCCGAAGCGGCACAGCCAGAGCATGATCCTGGCCGGCTCCAGCAAGCTCAGCGTCTCCGCCGGCGCCAAGGCCACCTGGAAGCAGGGCCAGGGCGCGCTGGTCGACAGCACCGCCCAGGTCGAGTGCGAGAACAACGGCGTGCGCGTCACCGTCACCAACGGTGGTGACGAGGCCGCCACCGTCACGGTCAAGCCGGGCAAGCAGCTGACCGTCCAGCCGGGCAAGACCGAGAACGTGCTCGTCCCGGTCGCCGAGAAGGCCGCCTACGACATCAACGTCACCGGCCCGAACGGCTTCGCCAAGGAGTTCAAGGGCGTCCTGGACTGCAAGACCGGCGTGACCCCGCCGACCTCCGGCCCGTCGACCCCGGCCGCGAGCGGCGCCCCGAGCACCGCCCCGAGCACCGTCCCGACCGGCACCCCGAGTGGCACCCCGAGCCAGGCCGGCACCCCGTCGGCCGGTGCCAGCACCGCCGCCGGCGCGCACCCGAGCCCGGCCGCGACCAACTCCGCCCCGGGCACCGGTGGCCTGGCCCAGACCGGTGCCAGTGACTCGACCCCGATCCTCGCCGCCGTCGCCGGTGGCCTGGTCCTGGCCGGTGGCGCCGCGGTCTTCGTCCTGCGCCGCCGTGGCCGCCACGGTCGCACCGCCGCCTGAACCGCCCCGCAGGCCCGGAGGCGCTGACCTCCTGAGGCCCTGACGGCACCCGGCCCGGGGGGCGCCCCCCCCCGCGGGGGCCCGGGCGCCGCCGGCCACGGCCCCGCCGCGGGGTCCCCCCGGGGGGCCGCACGGGCCGCTAAGACACTGGAGGCGGCCGAG
>NZ_JBHWIO010000087.1:0-15261 GCF_042732075.1 Kitasatospora sp. NPDC059812 | reverse complement strand
GGCCCCCGGGGCCCCCCCCCCGCCGCCCCCCCCCCGCGGGCGGGGGGGCGGGCCCCGCGGGCGCCCGGGCCGCCCCCCGCCCCGCCCCCCCCCCCGGGGGGGGGGGCGGGGCCTTCGCCGTTCAACGCCGCGCTGCGGATACCCCCGTGGGGCACACCGGGCGTTCGGGGCCCCCGGCCGGGTGCGGCACAATGGAAGGCTGCAAGCCGAATACTCCCGACGACGCCGGAGCGATCTCACGTGGCGGAATACATCTACACGATGCGCAAGGTGCGCAAGGCGCACGGAGACAAGGTCATCCTTGACGACGTGACGCTCAGCTTCCTCCCCGGGGCGAAGATCGGCGTCGTGGGCCCCAACGGCGCGGGCAAGTCCACCGTGCTGAAGATGATGGCCGGCCTGGAGCACCCCTCCAACGGCGACGCCTTCCTCTCGCCCGGTTTCACCGTCGGCATGCTGCTCCAGGAGCCGCCGCTCGACGAGACCAAGACCGTCCTGGAGAACGTCGAGGACGGCGTCAAGGAGATCAAGGGGAAGCTCAACCGCTTCAACGAGATCGCCGAGCTGATGGCGACCGACTACTCGGACGCCCTGCTGGACGAGATGGGCAAGCTCCAGGAGGACCTGGACCACGCCAACGCGTGGGACCTGGAGGCCCAGCTGGAGCAGGCCATGGACGCCCTGGGCTGCCCGCCCGGCGACTGGCCGGTCACCAAGCTCTCCGGTGGCGAGAAGCGCCGCGTGGCGCTCTGCAAGCTGCTGCTGGAGTCCCCCGACCTGCTGCTGCTCGACGAGCCCACCAACCACCTGGACGCCGAGTCGGTGAACTGGCTGGAGCAGCACCTGGCCAAGTACCCCGGCACCGTCGTCGCCGTCACCCACGACCGGTACTTCCTGGACAACGTGGCCGGCTGGATCCTGGAGCTCGACCGCGGCCGCGCCATCGGCTACGAGGGCAACTACTCCACCTACCTGGAGTCCAAGCAGTCCCGCCTCAAGGTCGAGGGCCAGAAGGACGCCAAGCGCGCCAAGCGGCTCCGCGAGGAGCTGGAGTGGGTCCGCTCCAACGCCAAGGGCCGCCAGGCGAAGTCCAAGGCCCGTCTGGCCCGCTACGAGGAGATGGCGGCCGAGGCGGACAAGATGCGGAAGCTGGACTTCGAGGAGATCCAGATCCCGCCGGGCCCGCGTCTGGGCAGCATCGTCATCGAGGTGGAGAACCTCTCCAAGGCCTTCGGCGAGAAGATCCTGATCGACGACCTCAGCTTCACCCTGCCGCGCAACGGCATCGTCGGCATCATCGGCCCCAACGGCGCCGGCAAGACCACGCTGTTCAAGATGCTCCAGGACATGGAGACCCCCGACTCCGGTGTGGTCAAGGTCGGCGAGACCGTCAAGATCAGCTACGTCGACCAGAGCCGCGCCAACATCGACCCGAAGAAGACCCTCTGGGAGGTCGTCTCCGACGGTCTGGACTGGATCAACGTCGGCCAGGTCGAGATGCCGTCCCGCGCCTACGTGTCGGCCTTCGGCTTCAAGGGCCCGGACCAGCAGAAGCCGGCCGGCGTGCTCTCGGGTGGTGAGCGCAACCGCCTGAACCTGGCGCTCACCCTCAAGCAGGGCGGCAACCTGCTGCTCCTCGACGAGCCCACCAACGACCTCGACGTCGAGACGCTCTCCTCGCTGGAGAACGCCCTGCTGGAGTTCCCCGGCTGCGCCGTGGTCATCTCCCACGACCGCTGGTTCCTGGACCGGGTGGCCACCCACATCCTCGCCTACGAGGGCGAGAGCAAGTGGTTCTGGTTCGAGGGCAACTTCGAGTCGTACGAGAAGAACAAGATCGAGCGGCTCGGCGCCGACGCGGCCCGCCCGCACCGGGCCACGTACAAGAAGCTGACCCGCGGCTGACACCCAGCCGTCACGGCGGCCCGGCAGACTGCCCCTCGGGGCGGCCTGCCGGCCGCCGGCCCGCCGCCACCGCACGGCGGCGGGCGACCGGACGTCGAGGAGAACACCTGTGGCCCGCCACATCTACGCCTGCCCGCTGCGCTGGTCCGACATGGACGCGTTCGGCCACGTCAACAACGTGGTCTTCCTGCGCTACCTGGAGGAGGCCCGGATCGACTTCATGTTCACCCAGGCCGCCGAGGCCGGGGCGGGGGAGTTCGCGGGCGGCTCGGTGGTGGCCCGCCACGAGATCGACTACAAGCGTCCGCTGGTGCACCGGCCGGAGCCGGTCACCGTCGAGACCAGGGTGACCCGCATCGGCGGCGCCTCGCTGACCGTGTCCTACGAGATCAAGGACGTCGCCGAGGACGGCACCGAGACGGTGTACGTCCAGGCGTCCACCGTGGTCGTGCCCTACGACCTGGCGGAGGGCCGGCCGCGCCGGATCTCGCCCGTGGAGCGGGAGTTCCTGTCCCGCTTCATGGACGAGGAGCCCGCCGTAGTCGCCGCCTGAGCACCCACCTCCGACGATTCGAGCTGACCCGCGTTGACCATCACCGCCCGCCTCGCCCTCACCGACGCCGGGGAGGCCGCCGACCTCTCCGCGTTCCTGCTGCGCCTGCTGCGCTTCGACAAGGCGGCGGCCGTCCGGTTGCAGGCGGTGGCCCCGGCCGGGGAGGACGGCGTGCTGGCGGTCTTCGGCCGGCTGCCGCTGGGCGGTTCGGGCGCGCTGGCGATCCGCACCGCCCGGCTGACCGGGCCGGCCGAGCCGACCGATCTGACGGTCTCGGCGGGCCAGTTGCTGGACGGCGTGGACGCCGGGACGGGTGCCGTCGCGCTGCCCGCCCCGGTGACCGGGCCGGCCTGGGCCGGGCTGCTGCCGCCGCGCACCGGCTGGCGGCCGGTCGGGGCGCCGCCGGCGGCCGAGGTGTACCCCGAACTGATGGCCGGGGTGCGGGAGTTCCGTGAGCGCAGCGAGGCCGTCCCGGCGCAGCACCGCGGCCGTGCGGTGCTGGACGCGCTGGCCGACGAGATCTGGTCCCGCCCGGTCTCCGTGCTGCCGGAGCTGCCGCTGCGGGCGGTGCACGCGGCGTACGTGATCGGCTTCCTGAAGCCCGGGGCCCCGCTCACCGTGCACCGGGCGGGCGGCTGGCTGCGGCTGAGCGCCCCGGCCGGCTCGGTGGCGGTCCGGACGGTGGCCGCACCCGGCGCGGGGTTGGGGCTCAGCCCGCTCCGCTGACCGGAGGGGATCAGCCCGGGGTGTTGATCATCGAGGCGGCGGCGTAGGTGAGGTAGTCCCAGAGCTGCCGCTCGGCCTCGGCGGGCAGGGCCAGGTCGTCCACGGCCGCCCGCATGTTCCTGAGCCAGGCGTCGTGCGCGGCGCGGTCGACCTTGAACGGCACGTGCCGCATCCGCAGCCGGGGGTGGCCGCGCTGCTCGCTGTAGGTGCGCGGGCCGCCCCAGTACTGCATCAGGAACAGGGTCATCCGCTCCTCGGCCGGGCCGAGGTCCTCCTCGGGGTACATCGGCCGGAGCAACTCGTCCTCGGCGATGCCCTGGTAGAACCGGTGGACCAGTCGCCGGAAGGTCGGTTCGCCGCCGACCTGGTCGAAGAAGGTCTCCTCGCTGAACGTTCCTCGCCGGATCTCTTTCACCCGACCATGGTCGCAGACGCCGACGGGGTCGTACACCGGGACCAAAGGCGTACGACCCCGCAGGGCGTGTGTCGGGGCTCAGGCGACCGGGGCGGCGGTCACACGTCCTCCCACTTGAACAGCTTCCAGGAGATGCCGGTCAGCACGGCCGCGAAGAGCAGCAGTCCGCCCATGGTGGGCAGGGCGTCCATGACGCCGCCGCCGCGGGTCAGCACCGACTGGGCGGCCGTCACCAGGTAGCGCAGCGGCATGACCTTGGAGATGGTCTCCAGCCAGCCGGGCGCGCTGTCCAGCGGGATGAACGCGCCGGACAGGAAGGACATCGGCAGCACGATGATCTGCGAGATGCCGTTGGCCGCCTCCTCGGTCTTGGCGACCGATCCGGCCAGCAGGCCGATCGACATGAAGGCGAGCGTCGCGCAGGCCACCAGCGGGATGACCAGCCACCAGTTGCCGGTGAGCTTGAGCCCGAAGAAGTTGGTGGCGACCGTCAGGAACACGGTGGTCTGGAGGAGCGAGGTCAGCAGCGAGACCAGGATCCTGGAGCTGATGACCGTGCCCGCACTCACCGGGGCCAGCCGCAGCCGGCGCAGCACCTTGCTCTTGCGCCACCCGACCAGGGTCAGTGCGGCACCGAACACCGCGCCGGTGGCGACGGCCCAGCCGAGCAGGCCGGGGGTGAGGAACTGGATCGGCTTGAGCGACTGGTCCTCGACCTGCTGGGCGTCCAGCACGTAGGCCGGCTTCTGGCCGGTGGCGGCCTGGTTGGCGCTCTGGACCACCGAGTTGACGATGCCCCGCAGCGCGCCGGCGCGGACGGTGTCGGCGGCGCTGAAGCGCAGCTCGACCTTGCCGTCCGGACCCTGCTCGATCATCGCGTCGAAGTCGCCCTTGCGGACCTTCTCCAGCGTGGCGGCCGCGTCGTCGGTCCTGGTGATGGTGAGGACCTTGTCCAGGTCGACCCGGCCCTCGCCCTGGATCGAGTCGAACAGCTTCACCGCGCCGACCTGCGCCACCTTGGCGTGCGGGCTGCTGGAGCCCTTGCCCACGGTGCCGAAGAACACCAGGAACACCAG
The DNA here is from genome assembly GCF_042732075.1 of Kitasatospora sp. NPDC059812. Taxonomy (NCBI): domain Bacteria; kingdom Bacillati; phylum Actinomycetota; class Actinomycetes; order Kitasatosporales; family Streptomycetaceae; genus Kitasatospora; species Kitasatospora sp. NPDC059812. The sequence goes on along the minus strand of NZ_JBHWIO010000087.1, from coordinate 10,586 downwards.
CGGGAAGAGCAGGATGAAGAAGGTCGCGGTGCGGTCGCGCTTCATGCCGAGCAGCATCGCGCGGGACAGGCTCCAGAACGCGCTGACCCGCTCCCGCTCGGCGCTCGCGCCGCCGCTCGGACCGTCGCTCCGGGCGGGGGTCTTCGGCTCGGTGGACGTGCTGGCGGTCATGCGCGGTACTCCCGTCCGGTCAGCTGGAGGAAGACGTCCTCCAGGGTGGCGCCGCGCACTTCGAGGCCGCGCAGCGCGTTCTGCTCGGCCAGGACGCTCAGGACCGGGGCCGGGAGGCGGGTGGAGACGGAGAGCGAGACGCTGTCGTCCTCCAGGGCGGCGATGTCGGCGCCGGCCGCGGTGAGCAGGTCCCGGGCGCGCTCGACGGACAGCTGGCCGGACGCGACGCTGATCCGGACGGTGTCGTCGATCTCGCGGATCAGCGTCGCCGGGGCGCCGGTGTGCAGGATCTTCCCGTGGTCCATGATCGAGACCCGGTCGCAGAGCACCTCGGCCTCGTCCAGGTAGTGGGTGGTGAGGACGACCGTGCGGCCCTCGCCGTTGATGTCCCGCAGGAGGTCCCAGAGGTTGCGCCGGGCCTGCGGGTCGAGGCCGGTGGTGGGCTCGTCCAGGAAGACGATCTCCGGGTCGTGGGCCAGCGCGCAGGCGATCGACAGGCGCTGCGCCTGACCGCCCGACATCTGGTCGGTCATGACGTCGGCCTTGTCGGTCAGGCCGACCCGCTCCAGCATCGCGTCGGCCCGCTTGGGGCCGACCCCGTAGAACGACGCGAAGGTGCGGATGGTCTCCCGGGCCGTCAGTTTCCGGAAGAAGGCGGAGGCCTGGAACTGCACGCCGATGCGCGGCAGCAGTTTCGGATTGCGCGGCCAGGGAGCCATCCCCAGCAGCTCGACCCGGCCCTCGTCCGGCTTGCGGACGCCTTCCAGGATCTCCATCGTGGTGGTCTTCCCGGCGCCGTTGGGGCCCAGGATTCCGTAAAATTCGCCGGCCTCGACGGTGAGGGACACCCCGTCGACGGCCTGCACGTCCCCGTACCGCTGACGGATGCCGTCGGCGGATATAGCTGCAGTCATGTGGCCTGAGCCTAGGGCTTGCGGAGGGCCCTGTGCACGTCGGTGACGACGAAATTTGTGGATTGTCCGAGGGATCGGGAACAAGCCGGGCCGGGCGGAAGTTGAATTCCACCCGGCCCGGCCGGAGTTGTTGCCGACGGTCTTTCAGGCGCGGTGCACCGTGATCGTCGTCCAGGCGCCGATGTGGATCCGGTCGCCGTCGTTCAGCGGCACGGCGGTGTGCGGGGCGATCGGCTCCGCGCCGCCGTTCACGGTGGTGCCGTTGGTCGAGTCCTGGTCCACCAGGACCCAGCTGCCGTCCGCCTGTTCGGCGAGCAGCGCGTGCTGGTGCGAGGCGCCCGGGTCCTCCGGCGGCACCGACAGGTCGATCTCCGGCACGGTGCCGCGGTGCTGGCTGCGCCGCCCGATCCGCAGCTGGCCGCGGCCGGTCAGCGGGATGCGCCGCTCGGGGCAGTACGGCGGGAAGAACAGCCCGGCCGCCTCGGGGCCGCTGCGGGCCATCATCTCGGTGAAGTACTCGCGGTCGGCGGAGACCACCGCGATCCAGTTGGCCCGGAGCGGCTCCGCGGGGGCCGCCGCCGGCTGTGGCTGCTGAGGCTGGGGCTGCTGCTGATGCGGCGGGGCGAGGTGGAACGAGGTGCCGAAGTCGCCGCCGCGGTTGTTGGGGCCGGGGGGCTCGGCGTACACCGGGCCGGAGTCCTCGCGGACGGGGGCCTCGGGGAACGCCCCCTCCGGCGCGGGCCCCTCCGGCCCGTTGGCGGGCAGGGAGGGAGGGTAGCCGTAGGTGTGCGCGGGCGCGGCGGCCTGCTGCGGGTGCTGGGTGTGCTGCGGCTGTGGCTGCTGCGGGACGGGCGGGCCGTACGGCGGTTGGCCGTACGGCGGCTGGGCGGCCGGCGCGCCGCCGTACGCCGCCGGGATGTTCAGCGGCTGCTGCGCCTGGCGGCGCGAGGGGGTGGAGAGCTCGTAGTCGTATCCGCACTCCTCGCAGAACCGTCCGGTCTGCGGGCTGCGGCAGATCGGGCAGACCGTCAGGCCCTCGGTCAGGTTGGGGTAGCCCTGGGCCGGTGGCGGCGGCATCGCGCCGGGCTGTGGCGGGACGTTCCCCGGCGGCACCGGCGGAGGCGACGGCGGCGCGCCGTAGGGCGTACCGCGGTGGTCCGGGTGCTGGGACTGCTCGAACGAGCCGGGCGCCTCGGGCGCCGGGTGGGAGCCGTACGCCCCCGGGTGGGTCCCGTGGGCCCCGTGGGCTCCCGGGTGGGCTCCGGGCGGCGGCGGGGCCAGCGGAGTCATCGGGAAGCCGCAGAAGTCGCACCAGTCCTCGGCCTGCGACTCGTGGCCCCTCGGGCAGATCGGCATCAGTTCCCCCTCACATCGAGCCGGCTTGGGGCGGCGTCGCACCGGGTCGTCGGCCCGGTCACGTCTTCAGCGGTCACTTCTTCACACGCACCGTCTTGGTCGACCGGGTCTCAAGGGTCATCGAGTCGGCCTCGCTCACGTTCTTACGGAACCGAACCGTACCCTCCTTCGGGTCCACCACGTCCACCACCTTCTGCAGCAGTTTGTAGGTGCCCTCGTTGCCGGTCGCGTGCGCGATCCGGACGGCGGCGCCCAGCTTGGAGGTGGCGGTGTCGACGTCCCCGGCCCGGTGGGCCTCCAGGCCCTCCTGGATGGAGGAGGCCAGCTCGGCCTGCCCGGTGTAGTGGGCGACCTGCGGGCTGATCCGGGTGGAGGAGGCCAGGTCGTCGGTCCACACCGCCTTGACCAGGCCCTGGGAGAGCACCTCCGGGGTGCCGCTGCCGACCTGCGGGGGCAGCACCAGGCTGATCCGGGCGGCGAGCATCTCGTTGCCGATGGAGGCGGCCGGGACCTCGACGCAGACGTGGTAGTCGCGGCTCTCGTCGCCCCAGGAGCCGGTGGGGTAGTCGCCGGCCCGGGGGCCGGCCTCGGCGCGCCGGGCGGTGAGGTCCTCGACCGCGGGGGCGACCTGCTTGACGAACTTGACCGCGGCGTTGGCCGGGGTCCAGATCCGCAGCGCGACGTCGGCGACCTGCTTGCCCATGGCGCCGGCCATCATCGAGCGGAAGTCCTCGGCCAGGCCGGAGGGTTCGGCGACGATGTCGACGGTGCCGAGCAGCGCCGAGGAGATCTTGCGCAGCTCGTCGATCCGCCAGTCGGTGCCGACGCCGCGGCAGTCGGCGGTGAAGTGGCCGGTGACCCGCTCGATGGCGCGTTCCAGGTCGACCGCCGACTCGTGCTCGTTGTTGCCGTCGGTGAGCAGGACGGCGTGCCGGATGGCGATGTCGCGGCGGGTCAGGAAGAGCTTGTCGGCCTTGGCCAGCCAGGTGCCCATCGCGGTGCCGCCGGCGGCGGTGAGGCGGCGCAGGGACTCCTTGGCGTGGCCGCGGGTGGTGGCGGAGGCGGTGGCGAGGGTGCCGTCGCCGGGGTAGATGTCGCGGGCCTCGTGGGTGCCGGCGACCACGGCGAAGGCGGTGCCGTCGCGCAGCGCGTCGATGGCGGCGGCGGTGGCCTCGCGGGCGCCGTTGATCTTGGTTTTGGGGTAGTCCATCGAGCCCGAGCAGTCCACCAGGATCACCACGGCTGCGGCGGTGTCGGCGCTCTGCGGGCCGCCCGCGTCGGCGATGCCGAGCGGGCGGCCGCCGGAGGTGCCGCCGCCGGTCGCGGTGACCGTGACGATGGCGTTGACCTCGCGGGCGCCGTCGGCAAGGTACTCGTTCTGGAAGATCTCCACGTCGAACCTGGGCAGGTTCGGCTTCGCCAGTGTTGCCATGGGCCGGTGGCTCCCGTCGGAAGGGTCGTCGGTACGGATCGGGCGGTGGGGGCCGGCCGCGTCGGGGGCGGGCCGGCGGACCGGGTGGCCGCCGGGGTCGGCCCCGGGCGGGCGGCGTCCGGTCAGGCCGTCGGCGGGTGCGGCGGCTGCGGGGGGACGGCGGGTGCGGTCGGCGGTGCGGCGGGCGGTGCCGGCGGGGCGGTGGGGGGCAGCGGGGCGGCGGGGGAGCCGATCACCGGGAGGTCCGGCAGGGTCGGCTCGTAGTCCTCGTCCTCCTCGGCGGCCCTCCTGGCACCCGCCGCGGTGATCAGCGGCAGGTCGAGCGCGGTGGCGGTCCGGGGGTCGTCCTCGTCCTCGCCCTGGTCCTCGGCACCGGCGCCCGCGGCCGGCGGGTCGATCGGCAGGACGGCGACGGTGATGTTGTCGTGGCCGCCGGCGGCGACCGCGAACTTCACCAGGGTCTGCGCCGCCGCGAGCGGTTCGGTGCGGGCGTCCGGCCGGACGAAGTACGCCAGGTCGGTGGCGGCCTCGGCGTAGTTCCACAGTCCGTCGGTGCAGATCAGCAGCACCCCGGGGACGTGCGGCGTGAAGTCGAGGGTGTGCGGGACGACCTCCTCGGCGTCGGCGCCGAGCCACCCGGTGATCGCGTGGGCGCGCGGGTCGGCGTACGCCTCGGCCTCGCTCATCAGCCCGGCCTCGACCATCCGGGCCGCCCAGGAGTCGTCCTGGGTGAGCCGGAAGGGCTCGGCGCCGGCGCGGTCGTCCGGGATCCAGTAGGCGCGGGTGTCGCCGACCCAGCCGATGGTGATCCGGCCGCCGGAGGCTATGGCGCTGACGTAGGTGCAGGCGGGCGCGTTGAGGTCGGGCCGGGCGGGCCCGGGGCCGGCCTGGGCGAGGTCGGCGACGGCCCCGGCGGCGTCGGCGATGGCCTGGCGCATGGCGGCGGTGGGTTCGCGGCCCGCCTCCAGGGCGCTCAGCAGCGACTCGGAGGCGGCGTCGACGGCGGTCTCGGAGGCCTCGTCCGGCCGGTCGGAGGAGGAGACGCCGTCGCAGACCACGGCGACCACGACGGGCTCGCCGCCGGGCAGCGAGGTGGCGGCGATGGTGAAGGAGTCCTCGTTGCGGTGGTGGCGCAGGCCGCGGTCGCTGACCCCGGCGACGCCCGCGAGGGACTTCTCCATGTGGTCGCGCGGGCGCGGCTGGGCGCCGCCGCAGGCCTCGCAGTAGCCGTCCGCGGTGACCTGCGGCAGCCCGCAGTGCGCGCAGACCGGCCCGTGCTGGGGCGGGGCGCCCTCGGCCCGGGCGGCGGCCCAGTTCGCGGGCATCGCGCCCGGGGCGGCCCGGCCGTCCCGGCTGGCGCCGCAGGCGCCGCAGTAGGCGTCCTCCGGCTCCAGCGGTTCGGAACAGCTCGGGCACACGGTCTGCTGCGGCATCGGCTACACCCACGTCCTGGGGCGGGCGCGGTTGGCCCGCTCCACCATTTCGATCCTGGTCTCGGCCCGGTCGGCCAACCGGGCGAGTACCCGGTAGGACTGTTCCAGGGCGAAGCGCAGTTCCCGCTCCACCGCAGGTCGTCCCAGCACCGTGGTGCCGCCGCCCTGCTGGGCGCCGGTCGAGCCCGCGGTGACCCAGCCGAGGGCGGCGCCGAGCAGTTCGACGGCCAGTTCCTCGCGGCGGCGGTCGTCCAGGCGCAGCGCGGTCAGCTGGTCGGAGCTGGCGCCGAGGTCGGCGGCGAGCGGGTCGGTGGCGGGCCGTTCGCGCAGCCGGGCGCGGACGGCCGCGATCCGGGCGGCCGTGTACTGGTTGGAGGTGGCCGGGACGGACTCCAGGACGCGGACGGCGCCGGGCCGGTCGTCCTCGGCGAGCCGGACCCGGGCGAGCCCGAAGGCGGCGCTGAGGTAGGCCGGGTCGGTGGTCCAGACGAGTCGGTAGAACTCGGCGGCGTCGCCGCCGTCGCCGAGGAGTTCGGCGCAGATGGCGAGGGCCAGCTTGGGGGCGGCCTCGCCGGGGAAGGCGTCGTAGACCGCGTCGAAGGCCTCGGCGGCGGCGCGCAGCCCGGCCTCGTCGGGCGAAGCCGGGCCGTCCGGGCCGCCTGCCGCGCCGACCAGGGCGACCGAGCTGCCAGGGCCGTCCGGGCCGTGCACGGCGCCGACCAGGGCGACCAGGCCGCGGTACCAGACGACCCGCCAGTCGTCCGGGTACTCCCGCTCCAGGGCGTCGAGGGCTTCCTCGGCGGCGGCGCGGCGGCCGAGTTCGAGGTGGGCGCGCAGTTCGCGCAGCCGCCGTTCGATGGAGAGGGCGGGCGCGCCGGCCAGGGCGGCGAGCGCCTCCTCGGGGTCGGTGGCGAGCAGGGTGGCGAGGAAGCCGGCGTTGGGGTCGCCGGGGTCGACGCGCGGGACGGGCAGTGCGAGGGCGGCGGCGGCCGGGTCGAGGGCGGTCACCAGGAGCTGTCCGGGCTGCTCGGTGGGCATGACCAACTCGGTGTCCACGACGCGTAGTTCGGGGCCGAAGAGGGTGGACAGGGCGGGCCGGGCCCGGCCGTCCTGGAGGGCGAGTATCTCGCGCAGCACGCCGGTGAGCTGGTCGGCCATCTCGTCGGCGGAGGAGAAGCGGCGGGCCGGGTCCGGGTCGGTGGCGCGGACCAGGAAGCGGTAGTACGACTCGTAGCGGGCGAAGACCTCGACGTCCTCGGGGCCGGGCAGGGTGTCCCGGTAGGTGGTGCTGTAGCCCTGGAAGTCGAAGGTGAGCACTGCGAGGGTGCGGGCCACGGTGTAGAGGTCGGAGGCGGGGGAGGGGCCGTGGGTGGCGATCTCGGGGGCCTGGTAGCCGACGGTGCCGTAGATCGGGCCGTCGTGGTCGAGGCGGCAGACGGCGCCCATGTCGATGATCTTGAGCGCGTCGCCGCTCTGGATCACGTTGTCGATCTTGAAGTCGCAGTAGATCAGGCCCCGGCTGTGCAGGTACCCGAGTGCGGGCAGTGCCTCCAGCGCGTACGCGATCGCCTGCTCGACGGGCAGCGGCTCGCGCCGGCCGTCCGGGGTGCGGCGGTCGTTGGCGATGTCCTTGAGCGACTTGCCGCCGACGTACTCCATCACGATGTAGCCGTCGGTGGAGCCGGAGCCCAGGTCCAGGTGCTCGGCGAAGTTGATGATCCGGACGATGTTCGGGTGGTCCACCTCGGCCAGGAAGCGGCGCTCGGCGACGGCCACGGCGAGCGCGTCCTCGTCCCCGGTGTCCAGCAGGCCCTTCAGGACCACCCACTTGTCGTTGACCCGCCGGTCGATCGCCAGGTAGATCCAGCCGAGGCCGCCGTGCGCCAGGCAGCCCACCACCTCGTACTGCCCGCCGACCAGGTCGCCGCGGCGCAGCTTGGGCGTGAACGAGTACGGCGTGCCGCACTTGGTGCAGAAGCCGTCCGGGCGGCCCGGCCGGCCGTTCTTCTCCCGGCCCACCGGGGTCTCGCACTTGGAGCAGAACCGCTTGCGCTCCGGGACCTCCGGGTTCTCCAGCACCGCCAGCGACGGGTCGGCCGTCTCGACGGTCGGCACCGTCACCAGGCCGGCGCCCAGCCGGTTGCGGGTGCCCGCGCTGACGCTGCCGCGGGTGCTGCGCACCGAGACCGAGCGGCTGCTGCCGGTGCGGGTCGAGCGGTGCGAGCGGGAGCGGCCGGACATCGAGCGGGCCGAGCCGGTGCGGGTCGAGCGGATCGAGCCGCTGCGCGCCGAGTCGGTGGAGACCCGGGAGGACGGGACGTAGGGCTGGGTGACGCCGGTGTCGCCGCCGGGCGGGGTGAGGCCGCACTCGTCGCAGTAGCCGTCGGTGTCGATGGCGCCTGAACAGTCCCGGGGGCAGGGCGCGCCGGGGCCGGCGGCCGGCGGGGCGCCGGTGGCCGCCGTCGAAGCTGCCACGGTGCCGCCGCCCGCCGGGGCGAGCCCGCACTCGTCGCAGTAGCCGTCCGCGTCGATCCTGCCGTTGCCGGAGCACTCCGGCCGTACGCACGTCCCGCCCATCAACCTCAGCCCCCCTGGACCTGTCCGTCGACCGGCGTCTGGCCGGTCGTCTCCTGTGCGGCCTCGGCCTGCGCCGGCCGCAGCGACTGCTGGAAGCGGGCCACCGCGGCGGCCGCCGCCCGCAGGTCGCAGGGCGCGCTCCACAGCAGCCAGCGCGCCTTCTCGTACCGCTCGATCACTTCCGGGTCCTCGGAGACCCGCAGCCGGGCGGCCATCGCCTTGTAGGCGTCCAGCCGGCCGCGCAGTTCGGCGCGGACGGCCAGCGGCTGGGTCACCTCGGTGAGCGACTGCCGGGCCCGGGCCAGCTCCTTGGCGGCGGCGTCCTCCAGCGTGTCCAGCAGCGGCGCCAGCCGGCCCCACTGCCCGCCCTGGCGCAACTCCAGTGCCGTCACGATCCGTTCGCGCAGCGCCGAGGCCGGCCCGGGTACCGCCGGGACGTCGCTGGAGGCTATCTTCGCCAGCACCTCGCCGCGCGCCCGGCGGGCCTCGGCCAGGGTGGCGTCGGCCCGTTGGAGCAGGTCGCCGACGCCCTGGAGGCGCTCCTCGGCGTCGTCGCGCAGCCGCAGGAGGTTCTCCAGTTCCACCCGGACGCCGTCCAGCGCCCGCCCGGCCCGGTCGAACCGCTCGGTGTCCACCACCCCGGCGGGGGTGGCGAAGGCGCCGCCCTCCGGCACGGTGCCGCGCTGGGCGGGCACCCGGGCCGGGCGCCACAGCGCCAGCGGGTCCTCGCGCACCTCGGCGCGCAGCCCGGTGAGGTCGGCGTCCAGTCCGGCCAGGTCGTCGGCGAGCGGGTGGCCGCCGGCCCGCACGCCGAGCGAGGCGGCGAGGTTGCCCACCCGGTGGAGTTCGGCCAGCAGCAGGTCGATCCGGGCCGGCAGCGCCGACCAGACCGCGTCGGCGGCGCTGACCACCTCCAGCACGGTGGCGTACCAGGAGTTCATCCGGGTCATCAGCGCGTCCAGGCTGATCCGCTCGACCAGCCGGGCGGGCGCGCCGAGCAGTTGCGGGCCGTCCGGCAGCGCGCCGCCGGGGACGGTCACCGCGTCGCCGGTGAGCAGTTCGCTCAGCTCGGCGAGTTCGGGCGCGCCGGGCTTGGCCTTGCGGGCCCGTACCGCGCGCGCCGAGGCCAGTGCCTCCGCGTAGCGGTCGAACAGGGCCCAGAGCAGTGGCAGGCCCTTCCCGGCGACGGACCAGCGCTCCAGCGTGCGTCCGGTCAGTTCGGCGCCGTCGAGCAGCCGCAGGCCCGGATGGTCCTGGAGGGCGAGCAGCGCCGACTCGACCGCGTCCCGCTCCGCGCCGAGGCGCGCCAGCGCGCGGTCCACCTCCTCCCGGTTCAGTACCGGGCCAGCCGAAGCCGCCAACGCCGTGTCCTTCCTTCCTCGCGTGCGATCCCGACGTACCTGACGTGCGATCCCACGACAACCCCCGTGCCCACCACCGGTCTCCCCGTGGTGATCGTCCCGAACCCTAGCCGGTGGCCGTTCGGGCGGAGCGGGCGGTGGGCGTCAAGACCGCGTCAACGGCCTGCTGACGCGCGTGCGCCGCCCGGTGCGTCAGCGGGCCGGCCAGTACAGGCCGGGGTCCTTGGAGTTCTCGGGCAGGTAGGGCTGGACCCACCGCTCGAACGACTTCTGCCAGCCCTTGTCCTTGTCCGTGTAGTAGTCGGAGATCACCTGGTTGACCCGGGCGGTGAGGTCGGTGCTGTTCTGGCGCATCGCGACACCGATCGTCTCCGGCTGTTCGAAGCCGTCCACCACCTTCACCGTCTGGTCCTGCGCGGCCTGGCCGACCGCCAGTTCGTCGTCGGTCATGGTGGCGTCGACCTTGCCGAGCTGCATGCGGACCAGGCAGTCGAGCTGGTTGGTCACCAGGACGAGCTGCTTGGCGCTCTTCTTCGCGTTCAGCACGTCCTTGGCGACCGAGCCGTCCGCGGCGCAGACCGTCTTGCCGCCGATCGCCTCGTCGAGGTTCTTGGCCGTGGACGACCGGGGCACCAGGACCCGCTGCTTGATATTGAAGTACGACCGGGAGAAGGCGACCTTCTTCAGGTTGGCGCAGCTGATCGTCATGGTGCGGACGATCAGGTCGACCTGGTTGCCCGTGAGGGCGTCGGCCCGGCCGGCGGTCGACACCGGCTTGAGCACCACCTTGGCCGGGTCGCCCATGACGGCCGCGCCGATCGCCCTCGCGAGGTCGATGTCGAAGCCTTCGAGCTCACCGGTGTTCGGGTTGCGGGCGCCCCAGCGGTAGCTGTTCTGGTCCACGCCGATGATCAGGGTGCCCTTGGCCTTGATGGCCTTCACCGCCGTGCCGTCCACGGTGCTCGGCGGCACGGTGCTGGTCAGGTCGCAGGACTCGGCCTCTTCCTGCCCGGCCTGTTCCTGCCCGGTCGGCCGGACGGCCTGCGGTGCGCCCGTGGCGGTCGCGGGTACGGCGCCGGACGGCCCGCCCCCGCCGAGCACGGCCGCACCGGCGGCCAGCAGCGCCAGCGCGGCGGCCGGCCTGGTGCGTACGGATCTCCTGCGCATGTGTCCGTTCCCCCCCTCTACCGGTACTCGGCCAGTCGGCGGCCCAGGCCGCGCAGCGCGGCGGCCGCGGGCGCCCCCCCGAGCAGCGCGGCCGCGCGGGCGGGGGGGCGGCGGGGGGGAGGGGGCCCGCGGCCGGGGGGTGCTGGGGGCAACGCTGCTGCGCCTGGTGCGCTCC
>NZ_JBHWIO010000086.1:17862-37964 GCF_042732075.1 Kitasatospora sp. NPDC059812 | reverse complement strand
AGAGGCCTCGTGGTGTGGTTCGCCCGGACCCTGCGGATCTCGAAGTCCATCGCACCCCTTGAACTGGGGTGTTGCAACGACTCCTAGAACCCAAGCTGGCTCGGTGGCCCGTCGGCGTGGGGCCGGCTCAGGAGGAGCCGAGCAGCAGTGGCTTGGCGAGCGGCGCCCGGGCGAGCAGCGGCAGCAGCTCGGCGGCCGGGTAGGCGCGGTGCGCGGTGACGCCGAGCGGGGCCGGGGCCAGCGGGATCAGCTGGTCGGCGGCCGGGCCGGCGTCGGGGCTGTGCAGCCACAGTGCCGTCGCGTACTGCCCGGGGAAGGTCAGCAGCCGGGGCTGCTGGCGGGACCGGGAGCCCTGGGCGAGCTGCCAGGCCTGGCGCAGCGCCCGGACCGTCGAGTCGAGGTAGGGGCCGGCGGTGAAGTGCGAGAAGGTGTGGCCCTCGACGGCCTGGACGACCTCGGCGGCGGCGGCGACCTCGGCGCCGTCCTTGATCAGGAAGCGCCAGCCCGTCCGGCGGGCGGCGGGCAGCTCCGGGCGCGGCCCGTCCAGGACGTGGACGGCGAGGGGGTGCGCGGGGAGCAGCGGGCCGACCGGATGGCGCAGTGCTGCGGCGGCGGGTTGGCGCAGCGCGGTCTCCGAGTCGAGTGCGGCCAGGACGGCGCGCAGGGCGCTCGGCGGGGGCTGGGGGGTCTGCAGAGTCATGGCGGGGTCCGCCTCTCCGTGCGAGATCGGCGTGCGAGTGCGGCATACCGGCGTGGCGCGGTGTGTCATCGGTGACGGGACCTGGCCGTGTCCGGTTGTGCATGATCGCGGTGCCGGCGCGGTCGCCGCCGTCGACGAGGGTTTCGAGGCGGAGCGGGCCGGCCGGAGCGCAGTGCGAATTCTATCGAACAGGTGCGCAGGGTGACCTGTTTATCACAGGCGGTGGCGCCGGGCAAGTCGGCAGATCTGCTGAATATCCGTCAGTTTCCTTGCATTGCAAGCCAGTACAAGCATTCGGGTATCGATCTTCGAGGTGGGCATGATGCTTGCACGGTCGGGTCGGCCGGTGTCTCAGGAGGAGGGGACCGTGGGCGAGAAGGTCGTGGCGACTCGGGCTGATCTGGCGGACCGGCAGCTGTACCGGCGCAAGCTCCAGGCCTGCCTCGACGCGCTGGGGCGGATGCTGCGCGAGGACCGGTTCGACCGGCCGCGGGCGGTCATGGGCCTGGAGATCGAGCTCAACCTGGCCGACGAGGACGGCCTGCCGGCGCTGCGCAACGCACAGGTGCTGAGCGCGATCGGCTCCAGCGACTTCCAGACCGAACTGGGCCAGTTCAACGTCGAGGTGAACATCGTGCCGCACCGGCTGTGCGGGCACGTCTTCGAGGACCTGCGCGAGGAGCTCGACACCGGGCTGCGCTACGCCGACCGGCGGGCCGCCGAGGCCGGTGCCCGGATCGTCATGGTGGGGATCCTGCCGACCCTGGAGCACGGTCACACCGGCCTGGACGCGATCTCCCACAACCCGCGCTACAGCCTGCTCAGCGACCAGATCCTGGCCGCCCGCGGCGAGGACATCGCGCTGGACATCGAGGGCGTCGAACACCTCCAGCTGGAGACCATCACCATGGTGGCCGAGGCCGCCGCGACCTCCCTGCAACTGCACCTGCAGGTGACCCCGGAACGCTTCTCCTCGGTGTGGAACGCGGCCCAGGCGATCTGCGGGGCGCAGCTCGCGCTCGGTGCCAACTCGCCGTTCCTGTTCGGGCGGGAGCTGTGGCGGGAGACCCGTCCGGTGCTGTTCCAGCAGGCCTGTGACACCCGTACGGCGGAACTCAAGGCGCAGGGCGTCCGGCCGATCACCTGGTTCGGCGAGCGCTGGGTGGACTCGGCGTACGACCTGTTCGAGGAGAACCTGCGGTACTTCCCCGCCCTGCTGCCGATCTGCGACGACGAGGACCCGATGAAGGTGCTCTCCTCCGGCGGCGCGCCCCGGCTCGCCGAGATGCGGCTCCACAACGGCACGATCTACCGCTGGAACCGGCCGGTGTACGACATCGCGGGCGGGATCGCGCACCTGCGGGTGGAGAACCGGGCGCTGCCGGCCGGGCCGACGGTGGCCGACACGCTCGCGAACGCCGCCTTCTACTACGGGCTGGTCCGGGTGCTCGCCGAGCAGCCCCGGCCGGTCTGGACCAGGCTGCCGTTCGAGCGGGCCGACGAGAACTTCCGGCAGGGCGCCCGCTACGGCATCGACGCGGTGTTCCAGTGGCCGCGGGCGGGCCGGGCGGGCCGCGGCGGCGGGCTGACCACGGTGTCCGCCGTCGACCTGGTGCTCAACGAACTGCTGCCGATGGCCCACCAGGGCCTGGACGAGTGGGGCGTGGAGCCCGCCGACCGGGACCGCTACCTGGGGATCATCGAGCAGCGCTGCCTGCGCCGCACCAACGGCGCGGCCTGGCAGAGCGCGACCTTCCACCGGCTGCGCGAGCAGTACGGGATGGACCGCCCGGCCGCGCTCGCCGCGATGACCAGGCGCTACATCGAGCACATGCGCACCGGCGAGCCGGTGCACACCTGGCCGGTCGGGTAGCCGGACCGCTGTGTCAGGATGATCGCTCCGGCGGTCGGCCGACGGCCGGAGCGACGCCCGCCCCGCTGGAGCCGCCCGTGACCACCCTCCCGACCGCACCGGAGACCGCGAAGCCCACGCGCCGGCTGCTCGGCGTGGAACTGCTGATCGTCCTCGGCCTCTCCCTCGGGGCCAGTGGCGTCAGCGCGCTGATCAGCTTCGCGGCCTCGCTCACCGAACCGATCCAACTCGGCCAGCAGGTCGCCACGTTGAACGGCTCGCGGGCGCCCGGTCGGCCCTGGCTGGACCTGGTGTGGCAGCTGTACTACATCGGGCGCGGGCTGATGCCGGTGGTGCTGGTCGGGTACCTGCTGGTGCGTGAGGGCGCCGCGCTGCGGGTGCTCGGCTTCGACCTCGGGCAGAAGCTGCGCGACCTCGGCCGGGGCGCCGCCGTGGCGGCTGCGATCGGCGGCTCCGGGCTGGTGCTGTACCTGGCCTCGCAGGCGGCCGGCTACAACCTGACGGTGGCGCCGTCCGGGCTGCCGGACGTGTGGTGGCGGGTCCCGGTGCTGGTGCTCTCCGCGTGGCAGAACGCCGCCCTGGAGGAGGTCGTCGTCCTCGGCTACCTGCTGCGCCGGCTCGGGCAGCTGGGCTGGTCGTGGCCGGCGGCGGTGGTGGCGAGTTCGGTGCTGCGCGGCTCGTACCACCTGTACCAGGGGGTCGGCGGGCTGGTCGGCAACATGGTGATGGGGGCGGTGTTCTGCCTGCTGTACCGGCGCTGGGGGCGGGTGATGCCGCTGGTCGCGGCGCACGCGTTGATCGACACGGTGGCCTTCGTCGGGTACGCGCTGCTCGCCGGGCACGTCAGCTGGCTGCCGACCCCCTGAGCGGGAGCCGGCCGGCCGGGGTGCGCGGCGGCCGGGCGAGCAGGCGGTCGACGTGCCGGCGCTCCAGGCCCGGGCCCGGGTCGATCGGCAGCAGCAGGCGGTCGCGGCGCCAGAGGGAGTTGCGGACCAGCCGCGGCGGGATGACGTCGTCCACCCAGGCGAACGGGCGGCCCGCGGCGTAGCGCAGCAGCGGGGCCCACTTGCGGGCCGAGAGCAGCTCCATCAGCGGGACGCGCGGGTCACCGGGCTGCGGGACGTCGCCGGTGAAGCGGACCAGCGGGAGGGCGGGCAGGCCGATGGCCGGGGCGATGTGCGCATTGGCGTGCTCCTCCCAGGTGGTGGCCCACACGAGTTCGTAGGTGCCGGCCAGCTCGCGGAGCCAGGCGCCGTGCCGGGCGGAGAGGAGCACCGAGTAGCCGAGCAGGGTGTGGGTGTCGAACCCGGCGTCCGGGTGCGGGCAGACCGGGTTGAGCACCCCGTCGACGTCCAGGAACAACAGAGGCTTCGGCACCAGTGGCCCCCCAGAGACGGTGGTGTGACTTACCTGGTCGGACGAACCTGGCGTACCAGTGGTTGCGTACGGCCGGGCGCACGCGGGGCGCACGGGGCGCTCACGGCGTGGCCACCGGCTCGGCGGCGGCCACCGGTGCGTCGGCGGTGCTCCTGCGGGCCAGTCGGCGGACCTGAGGCTCCAGCAGCACGACCGCGCTGAGCACCAGGCAGACGACGGCGCAGGCCCACAGCGCGCCCGAGAGGCCGAGCACCGTGGCCGCCGGGCCGGCCAGCGCGATGCCGATCGGGGACAGCGAGAAGGAGCCGAGCTCGTCGTACGCGGCGACCCGGGAGAACATCTCCTCGGGGATCTCCTGCTGGAGCGCGATCATCCAGTTGACGCCGAAGACGGTGACGCCGACCCCGGACAGGAACATCGCGAGGGCGAGCAGCGGCAGCGGTGCCTCCGCCGCCAGCGCCAGGGCGGGCACGCCGAACAGGAACACCCCCCAGTTGCCGACCAGCAGGATCCGGCGGGGCCGCCAGCGGGCCATCAGCACGCCGGTCACCACCAGCCCGACGCCGTAGGCGGCCATCGCCAGGCCCCAGTCGGACGCCCCGCCGAGGCGCTCCTTGGCGACCGTCGGCCCGTACACCGACTCGACCGCGCCGATGCAGGCGACCAGGACGGAGAACTGCGCCACGATCACCCAGAGCCAGCGGCGGGAGGCGAACTCCCGCCAGCCCTCCCGTAGATCGCGCAGCATGCTGTGGCCCTGCGGGGCGGGCGCCTGCTCGGCCTCCAGGAAGAACCGGAGCGAGGCGGCGACCAGGAAGCAGGCGCCGTCCAGGGCGAGCACCCAGCCGGGGCCGACGGCGGCGGTGAGCGCGCCGCCGAGCGCGGCGCCGCCGATCTGGGAGGCGTTCTGGCCCATCCGGAACACCGAGAAGGCCCGGGCGGCGTGCTCCGGGGCGACGGCCTGCAGCATCATGCCGCCGGAGGCGGGGGAGTAGAGCGCGTACCCGGCGCCGCCGGCGGCGGAGAGCAGCATCAGCTGCCAGAGCCGGATGTCCCCGGACAGCACCAGCGCGGCCAGGACGACCTGGGACAGGCCGCTGAACAGGTTGGCGGCGACCATGAGGTGGTGCCGGGGCATCCGGTCGGCGAGGGCGCCGCCGACCACCAGGAGCAGGACGGTGGGCAGCAGTCGGGCGGCGGTGACGTAGCCGACCTCGGACGTGGTGCCGCCGTGGCCGAGCACGGCGAAGGCGGTGGCGATGGGGGCGCCGGCGTTGCCGAGGCCGCTGACCACGGTGGCGGCGGTCTGGATGCGGAAGTTGCGGCTCGCCCAGGCGAGGCGGCGGGGGCGCGGGGGTCGGGTCGGCACCTGGAGACTATGGCCGCGGTTCGTACAGCTGTCCATCGGGTTTTCGCGGCCGGGACGGGCTCAGCCCAGGTGGCCCCAGAGGAAGGTGAGGGTGCGGCGCCAGGCGGTCGCGGCCTGGAGCGGGTCGTAGGTGCCGAGCGGGTTCTCGTCGTTCATGAAGGCGTGGCCGGCCGGGTAGAAGTGGATCTCGGGGCGGACGTCGGTGGCCTCGCCGATCCGGATCGCGGCCTCGTCGACGGCGGCCATCGGGATCGAGCCGTCCAGTTCGCCGAAGTGCCCCAGGACGTGGGCGGTCAGGCCCCGGTAGTCGAAGTCCGGGTCGGGCGGGAGGCCGTAGAAGGGCACCACCGCGGCGACCCGGTCGCCCTCCCGGGCGGCCAGCAGCAGGGCGAAGCCGCCGCCCATGCAGAAGCCGACCACGCCGACCGCGTCGCCGACCACGCCCTCCAGGGCGAGCAGGTGGTCGACGGCCCCGGAGAGGTCCTCGACGGCCCGCTCGGCCGGGAGTTCGCGGGTGAGCCGGGCCGCCTCGGTGCGGTCGTGGGTGGTGGCGCCGCCGAACAGGTCGGGGGCCAGCACGGTGAAGCCCTCCGCGGCGAAGCGGTCGGCCATCGTCGCGACGTGCGGGGTGAGGCCCCACCACTCCTGCACCACCACCAGGCCCGGCCCGACGCCCTGGGGCGGGCGGGCCAGGTACCCGTGCGCGGTACGGCCGTTGCTCGGGAAGGCGACGTTCTGCCGGGAGCCGCCCTGGTCAGGCATGGGTTCCTCGCGGGGGGGGGGGGGTCGGGCCGGATGCGGCGGGGACTCGACGGGGGCGGGCTCAGCCCATCTCCTCCAGGGCGCGGCCCTTGGTCTCCTTGATACAGAAGGCCACGAACGGGATGGAGAGCAGCGCGAAGGCCGCGTAGATGACGTACGTCGCCGACAGGTTCCAGTCGGCGAGGTTGGGGAAGCTGACGGTGATCGCCCAGTTGGCGATCCACTGGGCCGAGGCGGCGACGGACAGCGCGAGCGCGCGGATCCGGTTGGGGAACATCTCGCCGAGCAGGACCCAGACCACCACGCCCCAGGAGAAGGCGAAGCAGAGCACGAAGACGTGCGCCGCGACCAGGGCGACGGTGGCGTGGGTGTTGTCGAGGGTGGCGGTGTCCCCCGTGCCCTGCCGGTACGAGAACGCCCAGGCGGCGGTGCCCAGCGCGAGCGCCATGCCGATCGAGCCGGCCAGGGCGAGCGGCTTGCGGCCGATCCGGTCCACCAGCGCCATCGCGATCACCGTGCCGATCACGTTGATGATCGAGGTGGAGAGGCTGATCAGCAGGGAGTTGGACTCGTTGATGCCGACCGACTGCCAGAGGAAGGAGGAGTAGTAGAAGATCACGTTGATGCCGACGAACTGCTGGAACACCGAGGCCCCGATGCCGACCCAGACGATCGGTAGCAGGCCGAACCGCCCGCCGAGCAGGTCCTTGAGCCGGGGCTTGTGCGAGGACTCCAGCACCGCGCGGATCTCCGCGACCCGGGTGTCCAGGTCGACGTCCTCGCCCTCCACCTCGCGCAGCACCTTGCGGGCCTGGTCCTCCCGGTGGTCGGCGATCAGGTAGCGCGGCGACTCCGGGATGGCGAGCGCCATCAGCCCGTACACCAGGGCCGGGATGGTCTCCACGCCGAGCATCCACTGCCAGGCCTGGATGCCGCCCAGGTGGCCGGTGGACTCGCCGCCGGCGGCCTGGTTGATCGCCCAGTTGGCGAGCTGGGAGACGGTGATGCCGAGCACGATCGCCATCTGCTGGAAGGAGGCGAGCCGGCCCCGGTAGGCGGTCGGCGCGACCTCGGCGATGTAGGTCGGCGCGATCACCGAGGCGATGCCGATCGCGATGCCGCCGACCACGCGCCAGGTGGCCAGCACCTGGATGCTCGGCGGGAACATCGAGCCGATGCCGCTGATCGCGAACAGGGTGGCGGCCAGCAGCATGGTGCGGACCCGGCCGAGGTGGTCGGCGAGCCGGCCGGCGGCCACCGCGCCGGCCGCCGAGCCGAGCAGCGCGATGGCCACCACGAAGGCCGTTTCGCCGTTGCCCACGGCGAAGTGCTTCTGGATGCCCGTCACCGCACCGTTGATCACCGCGCTGTCGTAGCCGAACAGGAACCCGCCCATCGCGGCGGCGGCGGAGATGAAGATGACGTGCCCGAGGTGGGCCTCGCCCGCCCGGTGGCTGTTGAGTGTGGACAAGCGCGCTCCCCGAGGTGGACGGGCCCGCTCTGACGGCCGAGTGGGCAGGACTCGTCTCACATTCGAGCAGCGGCGGGGCCGCCCTGCTCGAATTGGGGGCCGATCGGGTGATTCGGGGTCAGCCAGGGGCAGTCATCAGGGGTGCGATGGGCCGTTCGCGCCGGGAGCGTGAACGGTCGGACGCGCCCCCGGGCCAGCCGGTGCGCCTGCCGGGCCAGTTGACGCGCCCCCGGTCGGTCGGTGCGCCCTGGTCAGCCGACGCGCCGCTGGTGCCGGCGCAGCAGTTGGGCGCGGGCGGCGGCGTCCTGGTCGCGCCGGGGGTGCGGGGCGTTCGCGCGGCCGGCCTCGCGCTCGGCCAGCCGGTCGGCGATCGCGTGCTGGGCGTCGGCCGGCTTCTTGTCGTCGTACTTGAACTTGGCGCGCACCTCGCGGACCGTCAGGCGGAGCCCGCGCAGGCCGGGCAGCAGCCGGGAGAACTCGCCCTCACCGGGCACCACCCGGGTGTCCGGCGTCTCCGGCTGGAAGTGCGCCAGCTGGCGGTTGAGGATCTCCGCCTTGCCCGCCGCGGACTCGACGAGCTCGGCGGTGCAGTGGAAGTGGACGGAGGCGTAGTAGCTGGTGGGCGTGCCCGGCTCGCCGCGCCAGTGGCCGGGCGCGAAGGCGTAGCCGTCGGTGACCGCGAGGGTGACCTGCGGGTCGGCCCGGACGGCGGCCAGCAGCGGGTTGGGCGTGGCGAGGTGGAGCAGGATCTCGCCGCGCTCGGCGTCCAGCAGGAAGTGCGTCGGGACGAGCACCGGGCCCTCGCCCGGTCCGCCGTTGGCGGCGAGCAGGCCGAAGTCGCGGCCCTCGGCCAGCCAGGCGCGCCACTCCTGTTCGTCGCCGCGGTCCCAGGATCTGATCAGCATCGGCGGGCCCTCCGTCAGCGGGGGTAGCCGCGCAGGTGCGCGGGCAGCGGGACGGTGGTGGAGTCGGCGGGCTCGGGGGTGCCGTGCACGGTGGTGACCGGGATCAGGCCGGACCAGTGGGGCAGGTCGAGGTCCTCCGGGTCGTCGTCGGCGCCGTCCGCGCGGGTCTTGGCCGAGACCTCGTCCAGGTCGAGCCGCAGGACGGCGGTGGCGGCGAGTTCCTTGGCGTTGGCCGGGCGGACGTCGGCGGAGCGGCCGGGGATCGCGTGGTCGACCAGCGCGGCCAGCGCGACGTCCAGCTCCTCGGGGTCGGTGACCTGGTGGGCGGTGCCGTGGGCGACGACCGAGCGGAAGTTGACCGAGTGGTTGAACGCGGACTTGGTCAGCACCAGCGCGTCGACCAGGGTGACGGTGAGGCAGACCGGCAGGCCCTGGTCGGCGGAGGCGTTGCGCAGCGGACGGCTGCCGGTGGAGCCGTGGACGTACAGCCGGCCGCCGACGCGGGCGTAGATGGTCGGCAGGACGACGGGGGCGCCGTCGGCGACGAAGCCGAGGTGGCAGATGTACGCGTGGTCGAGGATGTCGTGGATCGCCTCCTGCTCCCAGGTGGCGCGGTCCTTGTAGCGGGTGGGGGTGGTGCGGGGGGTGCGGGAGTAGCTGGCGGAGCCTTCTGAAGGGGCCGACATGACAACCTCTATGTACTAGTGCATAATTTGCTTTGTGCTAGGAGACTATCCGCTGAAAGGGCGACGCGCCAGCGAAATCGCGTCCCACATCGAACAGGGCGTGAGCACCGGACGCCTCGCCCCCGGAACCGCGCTGCCCCCGCTGCGCGACCTCGCCGCCGAACTCGGCGTCAACCCCAACACCGTCGCCGCCGCCTACCGGCTGCTCCGCGACCGCGGGGTGATCGAGACCGCCGGCCGCAAGGGCAGCCGGATCCTCCCCAGGCCCGCGCTCACCCCGCGCGACCAGATCCGCGTCCCCGTCCCCCCGCACGCCCGCGACCTGTCCGCCGGCAACCCCGACCCGGCGCTGCTGCCCGACCTCGCCCCGGTCCTCGCGGCCGCCGCCGAGGCCGCCCACGCCGAGCCCGTCCTGTACGGGCACCCGGCCATCGACCCCGGGCTGCTCGCGCTCGCCCGCGCCTCCTTCGAGGCCGACGGCCTGCCCGGCGGCCCGATCGCCGTCGCCTCCGGCTCGCTCGACACCATCGAGCGCATCCTCGCCACCCGGCTGCGCCCCGGCGACGCCGTCGCCGTCGAGGATCCGGGCTGGGGCAGCCTGCTCGACCTGCTGCCCGCGCTCGGCCTGCGGCCCGCGCCCGTCCGGCTGGACGACGAGGGTCCGCTGCCCGACTCGCTCGCCGTCGCGCTGGCCGAGGGCGCCCGCGCGGTGGTGGTCACCAGCCGGGCGCAGAACCCGACCGGCGCCGCGGTCACCGCCCGCCGGGCCGAGGAGCTGCGGGCCGTCCTGGCCGAGCACCCCGGCGTGCTGCTGATCGAGGACGACCACGGGCACGGCATGGTCGACCAGCCGTACCACTCGCTGGTGGGTGCCGGCGCGCGGCACTGGGCCGTGGTGCGCTCGGCGGCCAAGGCGTACGGCCCGGACCTGCGGCTCTCGGTGGCCGTCGGCGACGAGGACACCATCGGACGGGTGACCGGGCGGCTGCGCCTCGGCGCAGGCTGGGTCAGCCACCTGCTCCAGCGGGCCGTCGCCGAGCTGTGGCGCACCGACGCGGTGCCGGTCGCCCGGGTGGCCGGCGTCTACCGGGCCCGCCGGGACGCGCTGCTCGGCGAACTCGCCGCGCGCGGCATCGAGGCGCACGGCGAGAGCGGACTGAACGTCTGGGTGCCGGTGCCGGACGAGACCTCCGTGCTGGTGGCGCTGGTGCAGCGCGGCTGGGTCGCGGCGCCCGGCGCGCGCTACCGCATCCAGTCCCCGCCCGGGCTGCGGCTCACCGTGGCCCAGCTGGAACCGGCGGACGCGCAGCGGCTGGCCGAGGACCTGGCGGCCGTGCTGGGGGCGGGCGGGGCCGGTTCGCGGCTGGTGTGAACCGGGCTCCGCCGGTCCGGTTCGACCCGTGCGCTCCGCCGGTCTGAACCCGGTGCTCCGCTGGTCTGAACCCGGCGGTAACAAAGCGGGAAACCTGGTGCAGATACCTAGCGGTAACCAGTGCGGGCATGTCATGTTCATCGCGCCACCGGCCGGCGGCCCACCCTCACCTAGGCGTCTTCCCGTCCCCACCGCACGGGAAGACCGAGCCGCAGGAGTTCCGCCGTGCCCGAAAACAGTTCGAGCATCACCCGCAGCGCCCCTCGACTCCGCCGACGGCTGCTCACCGCGGCCCTCGCCCTCCCGCTGGCCGCCGGCGGTCTGATGGCCGGCGGCCTCGCCGCCGCCGCGCCAGCCGCCGCGGCCTCCTCCATACCCCTCGCCGCACCGGGCGGCCCCACCGCCAGCGTCACGCTCGGCGACAGCTACATCTCCGGCGAGGCCGGCCGCTGGATGGGCAACGCCGCCGGCACCAGCGGCAGCCGGGCCGGTACCGACCGCGCCTGGAACGGCAGTTCCGCCGACGCCTCCCGGATCTACGGCCCCACGGCCGCGAGCGGCTGCGACCGCTCCGACGTCGCCGAGGTGCTCAGCGCCTCCACCGGCGCGCAGAACGAGATCAACCTGGCCTGCTCCGGCGCCGTCACCGCGAACATCTTCCGCGCCGCCAACGGCGGCCAGACGCTCAAGGGCGAGGCCCCGCAGGCCGACCAACTCGCCACCGTGGCACAGCAGAACAACGTCAAGCTGATCACGCTGTCGATCGGCGGCAACGACCTCGGCTTCGGCGGCATCATCTCCAACTGCGTCCAGGACTACCTCATCTGGTACTCCTACTGCCACGACTCCGCGCAGTCCTCGATCGACTCGAAGATGCCCACGGCGATGGCTGGGGTCGGCAAGGCGATCGACGAGATCCGCGCGGTGATGGCCGGCGCCGGCTACGCGCAGGGGGACTACCGCCTCGTCCTGCAGTCCTACCCCTCGCCGATCCCGCGCAGCGCCGAGATGCGCTACCCGGAGAGCGGCTGGACCCGCTCGAACACCGGTGGCTGCCCGTTCTGGGACGGTGACGCCGACTGGGCGCGCGACTCGATGGTGCCGCAGATCTCCAAGTCGCTGGCCGGGGTCGCGGCGTCCAAGGGTGCCCAGTTCCTCGACCTCTCCGACATGCTGCAGGGCCGTGAGGTCTGCTCGACGGCCACCCGGCAGCCGACCGCCACCGCCGGACCGTCCGCGACCACCAGCGAATGGGCACGCTTCCTGGACGGCGGCCTCAACTCCACGCAGGGCGTGCTGCAGGAGTCGATGCACCCCAACTACTACGGGCAGCAGGCGCTCGGGCGCTGCCTGACCCTGCTGTGGGGGCAGAGCAGCGGCGACTACGCGTGCCGCAACACGGCGGGGCAGGACGCGGGCGGGATGTACCTGGCGGCGCGGTGACGCCGTGACGTTGTGGCGCTCGGCGCCCGTTCTCCGGATCGGTTCCGGAGGCGGGCGCCGGGTGGCTCAGCCCTTGGCGAGCAGGGCCTGGGCGTGCGCCCGGACCTGGTCCTTCGTCAAGTAGGCGTCGGTGTACTCGAAATCGCGCATCCGGGCGGGCTGCCGGGCGAGGAAGCCGGTCCGGACGAAGTCGTCCCCGGCGGTCGCGTTGAGCAGCCAGTTGGCGCTCACCCGGAACTTGGCCGCGTTGGTGCGCATCGCCATCAGGTGGTAGCCGCGGGCCACCAGTTGGGCCGGCACCCCGTGCAGCTCCACGCCGAGCGGCTTGGACACCGCGTCCTTGCCGCCCAGGTCGACCACCAGGCCCAAGTCCTTGTGGTAGTAGGGCTCCAGAGGCTGGTCGCGGAGCGCGGCGATCACGTTGTCGGCCACCACGCGGCCCTGCCGGGCGGAGTGCTGGGCGGTCGGCGGGCAGACCGCGCCGTCGCCCTTGGCGAGGTCCGGCACGGCGGCCGCGTCGCCCAGCGCGAACACGCTCTCGAACTGCGGCACCCGCATCTCCGCCGTCACCGCGAGCCGGCCGCGGACCGTCTCCGCGTCCAGCGTGCCGATCAGCGGGCTCGCGGCCACCCCGGCGGTCCAGATCAGCGTGCGGCAGGGCAGCACCCTGCCGTCGGTGAACTTGACCGACTCGGCGCCGACTTCGGCCACCGAGACGCCCAGCGACACCTCGATGCCGCGGCCGCGCAGCACCTCCAGAGCGGCCAGGCCCAGCGCGTCGCCCAGCTCCGGCATCAGCTTCGGGGCGATGTCGATCAGGTGCCACTTGATCTGCCGGGTGTCCAGGCGCGGATAGCGGTGGGACGCGGCGGTGGTCAGACGCTGCAGGCAGGCGGCCGTCTCGGTGCCCGCGTAGCCGCCGCCGACGACCACGAACTGGAGCCGGGACTCGCGCTCCCGCTGGTCCAAGGTGGCCGAGGCGAGGTCGAGTTGGGCGATCACGTGGTCGCGGACGTAGGCCGCCTCGGCGAGCGTCTTCATCCCGCGGGCGTAGTCGGTCAGGCCGGGGATGTCGAAGGTGCGGGTGACGCTGCCGGGGGCGAGGACCAGGTAGTCGTACTTCTGCGCCACCACCTCGTCGGTGATCTTGCGGACCACGCACACCTTGGAGGCCGGGTCCACGCCGATCGCGCCGCCCGGAACGATGTGGGTGCGGCGCAGCGTGCGGCGCAGGGAGACCGCGACCGACTGCGGGGTCAGCACGCCGGCCGCGACGTGCGGCAGCAGGGGCAGGTAGAGCTGGTAGCTGAACGGTGTGACCAGCGAGATCTCGGCCTCCGACGGCGCGAGCTTGCGTTCGAGTCGGCGGGCGCACTCCAGGCCGGCGAAGCCACCGCCCACGATCAGGATCCGAGGTCGTTCCATCGCTCATCCCTTTGCCGTGCAGGTCGTAACCGCGAAGGTCCCCATTGCTGTCCGCCACACTCGCACGGAGCAGCGGGGGCTGCCACCGGGGTGGGGCGGATGGTGGAGGGGTGGGACGGGGGGCGTACGGAGGGGAGGAGGTGACGGGTCGGCACCGATAGGCTGTGGGGCGTGCTCCCCGAGGTGACGGCGGTCCGTTATGTGACGCCACTGCGAGAAGGCGGCTCGATGCCGGGCCTGGTCGAGGCCGACGACCGGCGGCTGTACGCGCTGAAATGGGTCGGTGCGGCGCAGGGCCGGAAGGCGTTGGTGGCGGAGGTGCTGGCCGGGGAGTTGGGCCGGCGGCTCGGGCTGCCGGTGCCGGAGCTGGTGACGGTCGACCTGGATCCGGTGCTGGCCCGCAGCGAGCCGGACCAGCAGGTCCAGGACCAGATGCGGGCCAGTGGCGGGACCAACCTCGGGATGGCCTTCGTCAGCGGCGCGCTCAACTTCGACCCGCTCTGCTTCGAGGTGGATCCGGAGCTGGCCGGCCAGGTGCTCTGGTTCGACGCGCTGATCGGCAACGTCGACCGCTCCTGGCGCAACCCCAACCTGCTGGTGGCGACCGGCGGGCTGCGGCTGATCGACCACGGCGCGAGCCTGATCTTCCACCACCACTGGGCGGGCGCCGCCGCCTGGGTGCGCCGCCCGTACGATGCCTCCGACCACGCGCTGCTGCGGGCCCGGCCGGACCTGACGGCCGCGGACAAGGCGCTCGCGCCGCTCGCGGAGGCCGCGATCGAGGGCGCGGTGGCGAGGATCCCGGAGGTCTGGCTGCTGGACGAGCCCGGCTTCGACTCGCCCGAGGCGGTGCGCGCCGCGTACCGCGCCCAGCTGACCGGCCGGCTGGCCGGTCCGCGCGACTGGCTGCCGGAGGTGCCCGCATGACCGAGCCGAGGACGCCCGCGCTGCCGGCCGCCGTCGAACTGCACGACTACGAGTACGCCGTGATCCGCGCGGTGCCGCGGGTGGAGCGCGGCGAGTGCGTCAACGTCGGGGTGCTGCTGTACTGCCGGCAGAACGGGTATCTGGCCGCGCGCACGCACCTGGACCAGGCCCGGCTGCTGGC
This sequence comes from Kitasatospora sp. NPDC059812, assembly GCF_042732075.1. Classification (NCBI taxonomy): domain Bacteria; kingdom Bacillati; phylum Actinomycetota; class Actinomycetes; order Kitasatosporales; family Streptomycetaceae; genus Kitasatospora; species Kitasatospora sp. NPDC059812. The sequence goes on along the minus strand of NZ_JBHWIO010000086.1, from coordinate 23,473 downwards.
GCTCGACCCGGTGGCGGACGTGCACGGGGTGCGGCGGGCGCTGCACGGGATCGAGGCGGTGTGCGCCGGGGGTCCGCAGGCCGGTCCGGCGGCGGGGGACAGCCCGGGGCAGCGGTTCCGCTGGCTGACCGCTCCGCGCAGCGCGATCGTCCAGCCGGGGCCGGTGCACACCGGGCTGACCGCGGACCCGGAGCCGGAGCTGCGGCACCTGTTCGATCAGCTGGTGCTCTAAGCTCTGTCGACTGGCCGGAGGCTCTGTCGACCGGCCGGTGCTGCAGTTCTGGTCAAGCCGTCGACGGTTGCCGTGGTCAAAGCTTGAGTTGCTGAAGCACTCGGCCGTACGCTGACCCCATGGGTTCGACAGCGACGACGACCGTACCGACCAACGCCGAGTTGATGGAGGCGTTGGCCGCCGTCGGCGCCGCGTATTTCCAGGACTTCGCGGCGGCCGCGGCCCGGCACGGGCTCTCCTCCTCGCAGGCCAAGGCGCTCGGCGCGGTGCAGGAGCCGGTGCCGATGCGGGCGCTGGCCGGACGGCTGGGCTGCGACGCCTCCAACGTCACCGGGATCGTGGACCGGCTGGAGACGCTGCGCCTGGCCCACCGGGAGGCCGCCGCCGGCGACCGCCGGGTGAAGATCGTCGTGATCACGGACGAGGGCCGGGAGATCCTGAACCGCATCCGCGGCGAGATGGCCCGCACCCACCAGGCGTTCGAGGCGATGACCGACGAGCAGCGGATCGCGCTGCACTCGATCTGCGGGCAGGTCCTGCCGGTGCTGGCCGGCCGGGCCGGCGCCGCCCAGTAAGCCAGCCCAGTAAGCCGCCCGGTAACGGACCGCGCCGCGCCCGGCGGGAGCCGTCGGGCGGGCCCGGTCGGAGCCGTCCGCTCCGGCCCGGGCCGTAGCCGCCCGATGCGCCGACGTTCCGGCTGACCTCGGCTGTTAGGCTTGCGAAGCGTGAGCGCGAAGCCCCAGATCCCCAATGTCCTGGCCTCCCGGTACGCCTCGGCGACCCTGGCCCAGCTGTGGTCCCCCGAGCACAAGGTGGTCCTCGAGCGCCACCTGTGGCTCGCCGTCCTGAAGGCCCAGCAGGACCTCGGTGTCGAGGTACCGGCGAACGCCGTCGCCGACTACGAGCGGGTGATCGACCAGGTCGACCTCGGCTCGATCGCCGCCCGTGAGCGGGTCACCCGCCACGACGTGAAGGCCCGCATCGAGGAGTTCAGCGAACTCGCCGGCCACGAGCAGATCCACAAGGGCATGACCTCCCGGGATCTGACCGAGAACGTCGAGCAGCTGCAGATCCGCCAGTCGCTGGAGCACGTGCGCGACCGTACGGTGGCCGTGCTGGTCCGGCTGGCCCGCCTGGCCGCCCAGCACTCCGAGCTGGTCATGGCCGGCCGCTCGCACAACGTGGCCGCGCAGGCCACCACCCTGGGCAAGCGCTTCGCGTCGATCACCGACGAGCTGCTGGTCGCCTTCCGCCGCCTGGAGGAGCTGATCGCCCGCTACCCGCTGCGCGGGATCAAGGGCCCGGTCGGCACCGCCCAGGACATGCTGGACCTGCTCGGTGGCGACACCGACAAGCTCGCCGAGCTGGAGCGCCGGGTCGCCGGGCACCTCGGCTTTGACAACGTGTTCATCAGCGTCGGCCAGGTCTACCCGCGCTCGCTGGACTTCGAGGTGCTCACCGCCCTCGTCCAGCTGGCCGCCGCGCCGTCCAGCCTGGCCAAGACCATCCGTCTGATGGCCGGCCACGAGCTGGTGACGGAGGGCTTCAAGGAGGGCCAGGTCGGCTCCTCGGCGATGCCGCACAAGATGAACACCCGCTCCTGCGAGCGCGTCAACGGCCTGGCCGTCATCCTGCGCGGCTACGCCTCGATGACCGGCGAGCTGGCCGGCGACCAGTGGAACGAGGGTGACGTCTCCTGCTCGGTGGTGCGCCGGGTCGCGCTGCCGGACGCCTTCTTCGCCTTCGACGGCCTGCTGGAGACCTTCCTGACCGTTCTCGACGAGTTCGGCGCCTTCCCCGCCGTGATCGAGGCCGAGCTGGACCGCTACCTGCCGTTCCTCGCCACCACCAAGGTGCTGATGGGCGCGGTGCGCGCGGGCGTCGGCCGGGAGACCGGGCACGAGGTCATCAAGGAGCACGCCGTCGCCTCCGCGCTGGCGATGCGTGCGGGTGGCCGCGAGAACGAGCTGCTGGACCGGCTGGCCGCCGACGAGCGGATCCCGCTGGACCGGGCCGGGCTGGACGCGCTGCTGGCCGACCGGCTTTCCTTCACCGGTGCGGCCGGCGCCCAGGTCGCCGAGGTGGTCCGCCAGGTGGAGGCCGTCGCCGCCGCCTACCCGGAGGCCGCCAAGTACGCGCCGGCCGACATTCTCTGACGGGCAGTACTTCCTGACGATTCGTCAGCCGGCTGAGGGCCCTGCCGCCGATCCGGTGGCGGGGCCCTCGTCCGTGTGGACGTGGCCCGGGTCGAGTGGTGGGGTGGTGCCGCAGGCCCACTCGCAGTCCGGCTCGGCCACCGGGCGGTCCACCGGCGCGAGCACGTTGCCGCGGACGGTGGCGAAGGCCGTCAGCCCGCCGGTGACCAGCAGTCCGGCGCAGATCAGCATCGCGGTGCGGAAGGCGGAGTCCACGGCGGACGGCACCCGGTAGGCGTCGCCGCTCAGCCCGGCGAGCGAGGGCAGCGCGGCGACCGCGAGCAGCCCGGCCGCGCGGGCGGCGGCGTTGTTGACGCCGCTGGCGATGCCCGCGTGCCGGACCTCGACGGCGGCCAGCACCGTCGCCGTCAGCGGCGCGACCAGCAGGGTCATCCCGCAGCCCAGCACCGTGACGGCGGGCAGCACGTCCGCCCAGTAGGAGGAGCCGGGGCCGATGCGCAGCATCAGCAGCACCCCGGCGGCGCACAGCAGCGGACCGACGGTGAGCGGGATCCGGGGGCCGATCCGCTTGCCCAGCCGCCCGGCGCGCGCCGACAGGGTCAGCATCAGCACGGTGATCGGGATCAGGGCGAGGCCGGAGACCAGCGGGGAGAAGCCGGAGACGATCTGCAACTGCACCACCAGCAGGAAGAACACCCCGCTGAACGCCGCGTAGACGCAGAGGGTGACCAGGTTGACGGCGGTGAACAGCCGGGAGGAGAAGAGGCCGAGCGGCAGCATCGGCTCGGCGGCGCGGCGCTCGACCGCGATGAAGGCCGCGCCGAGCAGCAGGCCGATCACGCCGGTGAGCCAGACCGCGGGGGACAGGCCTTCTCCGGCGGCGGTCAGCGCATAGGTGATCGCGCCGAGGGCGAGCGCGGCGAGCAGCGCGCCGAGCACGTCGAAGCGGCCGACGGCGCTCTCGTTCCGGCTCTCGGGGACGAACCGGGAGGTGACCGCGACCACGGCGGCCGCGAGCGGCAGGTTCAGCAGGAAGATCCACCGCCAGCCGGGGCCGTCCACCAGCCAGCCGCCGAGGAAGGGGCCGACCGCGGCCGACACCCCGCCGAGGCCCGACCACAGGCCGACCGCCGCCGAGCGGTCGTCCGGGTGGAAGACGGCTTGCAGCATGGCGAGCGAACCGGGGGTGAGCAGCGCCCCGCCGATGCCCTGGACGGCGCGGGCGGCGATCAGCACGTGGATGGTGGGGGCGGCGGCGCAGGCCGCGGAGGCGGCGGCGAACCAGAGCACGCCGATCAGGAAGACCCGGCGCCGGCCGTACCGGTCGCCGAGCGCGCCGCCGAGCAGGATCAGTCCGGCCAGGGTGAGCAGATAGGCGTTGAGCGTCCACTGCAGGGACGCGAGGGAGGCGCCGAGATCGGTGCCGATGCGGGGCAGCGCGACGTTCACCACGGTGCCGTCGAGCATCGCCATGCTGGAGCCGAGCACCGTCGCGAGGAGGACCCAGCGTCCCCGCGAGGTGCCCAGGCGCAGTGTTCCTGCTTCGGAGGTGGCCACGGGCCGATCCTGCGCCCGTGGGGCGTACGTGACAAGGGTCACCGGGGGGTGTGTCGGTGGGTGCGCGGTGCGTGAGCGGGTGGGTGCGCAGCGGTGGCGGAATCGGCGCAGCGTCGTGGATCAGTGGCGCCGGGTGAATGGATTGTGCACGTACGGTGCAGCCGATCATTCGGAGGGTCACCGCAGCTCGGGGGGTTGTTGCCGGTTCAAGTGATCGACATTGCTTCACCCGAACGGATGGGTTTTAGTTCAGCGACCGCCCGGCCAGTCCGGACGGATCCACCGGGTGGAACGCCGAATCCTGCCGCTGCCCGGTGGCTCGCACCGAACTCTGTACGGCAGGAGCGGGGGACCCACAGGTAAGTCGCCGGACCGGAAACGGCACGCTTTCGCGTACCCGGATCCAGGGCCGGCTAGGGGTGAAGCCGCATGTGCGGCCGGGCAACTCCAGCCCGAACCCGACAGCTCACCTCGCAGGCGTCGGAGAGGAAAATTCCATGCCTGCACAGGCTCGTCGTATCGCCCTGCCCCGCGCCGCCCGCATCGGGATCGCCACCGCCGTCACCGGTGTCTCCTTCGCCCTGCCGCTCGTCACCGCGATGAGCGCCCAGGCCTACCCCGCGCCGGCCGCCGCCGTCACCGCCGCCCCGGCCGCCGCTCCCGCCGACCAGGCCCAGGCCCCGTCGCAGGAGAGCTACCGCGTCGTCAGCGGCGACACCCTGTCCCGGATCGCCGACGCCCAGCACGTCGACGGCGGCTGGCAGGCGCTGTACGACCACAACCGCGAGGTCGTCGGCGGCAACCCGGACCTGATCTTCCCCGGTCAGCAGCTCGTGATCGCCGGCCAGGCCGCCCCGGCCAAGCCCGTTGCCCCGGCGAAGCCCGCCCAGCCGTCCGCCCAGGACGCCGCGCCGGCCACCACCGCCGCCAAGCCGCAGGCCCAGCTGGAGGTCCGGACCGAGGCGGCCAAGCCGTCCGCCCAGCTCCAGACCCAGCTGCAGACCGCCGCGCCGACCACCGCGGTCACCGCCGTGCCGGTCGCCGCCGCCTCCGCCTTCGTCGCCCCGCTGGCCAGCCCGAAGCTGGGCACCGCCTACGGCGTGGCCGGCTCGATGTGGGCCTCCGGCCACCACACCGGCCAGGACTTCGTCGCCTCCACCGGCACCCCGCTGCGCGCCGTCGGCAACGGCGTCGTGGTGAAGGCCGGCAACGGCGGCGCCTACGGCAACGAGGTCGAGATCAAGCTCGCCGACGGCCACTTCGCCGAGTACGCGCACCTCTCCTCGATCGGTGTGAAGATCGGTCAGGCCGTCAAGGCCGGACAGCAGATCGGCCTCTCCGGCGCGACCGGCAACGTGACCGGCCCGCACCTGCACTTCGAGATCCGCAACGGCTCGGAGTACGGCTCGGACATCAACCCGGTCGCCTACCTGCGGGCCCACGGCGTCGCGCTCTGACCAGTGCCGGATGCACCGGATGCACCGGATGCACCGGATGTGCCGGATGCGTCGGGTGAGGAACCACCGCTGCTACGGGGCGAATCGACCGCCCGGGATGGTCATGTCGGGTGACCGCTCGACCGGGTGATCGCCGCAGCAGTGGACATGGGCGCGGGACACGCCCAGGCCGGCCCGGGGGGGGGGGGGGGGCGGGCGCGCGCGCGGCC
>NZ_JBHWIO010000086.1:6340-17852 GCF_042732075.1 Kitasatospora sp. NPDC059812 | reverse complement strand
CCCGCCGCCGCCGCCGCCCCACCTCCCCCCGCCCCCCCCGCCCCCGGCCGCTGTCGTTTCCGGACCTTTTCGGGTGCCCTCGGGGCAAGTTGACGATACGTCAGGCGCGTTGGTGGGCCGGTTCAGATCCGGTGGGCGGGCAGCCCGTGCTGGGCGGCGGTCAGCAGCTCGTGCATCCGCTGCCCGAAGTCCTCGGTGTCGGCGGCCGGTTCGGGGAAGACCAGGCGGACGTCGCGGTGGCCGTGCGGGTGGTCCAGGCGCAGGACCAGGCCGTGGCGGTCCAGGGCGAGCGGGCGGACCTCCGGGTGCTGGGCGAGCAGGTCCGGGTCGAGCAGCCGGGTGAGGACGGCGAGGGCGTCGGCGTGGTCGTCGGCGAGGTGGGTGAGCATGGCGGCCTCGTAGCGGGCCAGCGGGTCGGGTGCGGCGTGGGCGAGGTCGCCGGCGGTGAGTGCGCCGGTGCCGTACGGGGTGGAGAGGACGGCGTGGGCGACGTCCACGCGCAGGTGGACGCTGAGGCCGTCGTCGGCGAGGTGGGCCAGGTGCAGTCGGCCGGCCAGGGTGAGGCGGGCGCGGATCCGGTCGCGGACGGCGACGGGGGAGATGTCGGTGACGTCCAGGACGACGGCGAGTCCGTCGGTGGCGCGGGCGGCGGCGGTGGCGAGCGGGTCGCCCAGCGGGGCGCGCAGGCGCAGCCGGGAGCCGTGGACGGAGACCGGGGTGTCGAGGTCGTGGTGCTCGCCGCAGGCGCGGACGGTGAGCGAGGAGGTCGCGCTGAGCAGGCTCTGGACCCGCTCGGCGGTGGTGGGTTCGGGCACCTCGGCGTCGCCGGCGGGCAGGCTCATGACGGACCTCCAGTTAGTTAGGTGAGCCTAACCTAATCTCCGCTCGGGGGTGTGGCAAGTGGCGTGGCCGAGGTCGCTGCCGTCGGGGATAGAAAGCGCTTGCAAGTATCTGCGGATGTCTCGTATTGTCGACGCCGGTAGTTGCATGCGCAATGGTTCTCTCTGGAAAGCGGTCCCTCATGCCCCTCGCGCTCCTGGCGCTGGCGATCAGCGCCTTCGGCATCGGCACCACCGAGTTCGTGATCATGGGCCTGCTGCCCGAGGTCGCCGGCGACTTCTCGGTCGCCATCCCCACCGCCGGTCTGCTGATCTCCGGCTACGCGCTCGGCGTCGTGGTCGGCGGCCCGCTGCTCACCATCCTCGGCACCCGTGCCCCCCGCAAGGGCATGCTGCTGACGCTGATGGGCCTGTTCGTGGTGGGCAACCTGATCGCGGCCGTCGCCCCCGCCTTCGGGCTGCTGATGGTCGGGCGGATCGTCAGCGCCTTCGCGCACGGCGCGTTCTTCGGCATCGGCTCGGTCGTCGCCGCCGACCTGGTCGCCCCGCACAAGCGGGCCGGCGCCATCGCCCTGATGTTCACCGGCCTCACCGCCGCCAACGTGCTGGGCGTCCCGATGGGCACCCTGCTCGGCCAGCACTTCGGCTGGCGCTCCACGTTCTACGTCGTCGCCGGGCTCGGCCTGCTCGGCCTCGCCGGAATCGCGGCGCTGGTGCCCGTCCAGCCGCGGACCGGCGCCGCCCGTCTCGGCCCCGAACTGGCCGTCTTCCGGACCCTGCGGCTCTGGCTCGCGCTCGCCATGACCGTGCTCGGCTGGGGCGGCATCTTCGCGATGTTCACCTACATCACGCCGATGATGACCGAACTGGCCGGCTTCGCCCCGAGCAGCGTCACCTGGCTGCTCTTCCTGTTCGGCGTCGGCCTGTTCGTCGGCAACCTGCTGGGCGGCTGGTTCGCCGACCGCGCGCTGATGCGCAGCCTCACCGTGATCCTCGCGGTACTCGCGGTGCTGCTGTTCGCCTTCACCTTCGCCGCGCACAGCAAGCCGGCCGCGATCGTCCTCATCCCGCTGATCGGGCTGTTCGGCTTCGCGACCGTCGCGCCGCTGCAGAAGCGGGTCATGGACCAGGCGGCGGGCGCGCCGACCCTGGCCTCGGCCGCCAACATCGCCGCGTTCAACCTGGGCAACGCGCTCGCCGCCTGGCTCGGCGGACTGGTCATCTCCGGCGGCCTCGGCTACGGCGCGCCGAACTGGGTGGGCGGGCTGCTCACCGCGGTCGCCCTCGGGGTGACGGTGTTCGCGGCGGCGCTGGACCGGCGCGGCGCGGCGGGCGAGGGGCGGGTCGTGGCGCGCTCGGGTGCCCCGGCCGAGCAGGGCGTGCCCGCGGGGAGGTGAACGAGGGGGGACGGCGGAGGGCCCGGACGCCTGGTGCGCGTCCGGGCCCTCGCGGTGGTCGGGCTGCTCGACGGTGTTTCAGGCGACGACGGCCTGGGCGTCGATCTCGACCAGCATCGGCTCCTGCGGCAGCTCGACGAAGATCGTGGTGCGGCAGGGCTTCACGCCGCCGGGCTTGATGTTCTCGTCGATGAACTCGGCGTACACCTCGTTCATCAGCGGGAAGTCCGCCCGCTTGGTGAGGTAGACCCGGAACATCACCACGTCCTCGATGGTGGCGCCGCCGGCCTCGACGATCGCCTTGACGTTCTCCAGCGTGCGCCGGGTCTGCGCCTTCACGTCGTCGTGGTACAGGTACTCGCCGGTCGCCGGGTCCTGCGGGCCCTGGCCGGAGACCTGGAGGATCGGGCCCTTGCGGACGCCCTGGGAGAACATCCAGGCGGGGGCGGGGGCGCCGTCGGTGCGGATCTCGGTCTTGCCGTTGGTCGGGTGCTGCTCGTTCATGGGGTTCCTTACGATCTGACGGTTCATCAGTTGTGGCCCGGGCGGCCGCAGTCGGCCGAGATGGCGCGGGTGGTGGCGAGCAGCTGCGGGAGGAGGTCCAGCACCTGCTCGTAGGGGAGGACGACGTCCGGGACGGAGATGGACGCGGCGGCGACGACCCGGCCGCTGGCGTCCCGGATCGGGGCGGCCACGCAGTTGATGAACGCCTCGTGCTCGGCGTGGTCCTGCGCCCAGCCCTGGACGGCGACCTTCTCCAGCTCGGCGAGCAGCGCCTCGGGCGTGCTGAGGGTGCGCGGGGTGTGCGGGGTGAAGTCGATCCCGGCGGCCACCCGGCGGCGTTCGGGCAGCGGCAGGTCGGCGAGCAGCACCTTGGAGACGGCGGCGCTGTGCAGGGCGGCGCGCAGGCCGATCCGGGAGTACATCCTGACCGGGTGCCGGGAGTCGAACTTGTCGATGTAGACGACCTCGCCGCCCTCGTACGCGGCCAGGTGCACGGTCTGGCCGGTGGTGGCGTTCAGCTCGGCCAGGTGCGGGGCGGCGATCCGGCGGACGCCGCGCTGTTCCAGGGCGAGGCCGGAGAGGGCGAACAGGCCGGCGCCCAGGTGGTAGCGGTAGGCGGCGTCACGGTAGACGAACCGTTCCTCCTCCAGGCTCTGGAGCAGTCGGAGCACGGTCGTCTTGTGGACGCCGAGCACCTCGGCCAGCTGGTCGAGGGAACGCTCGCCCTCGCCGAGTTCGGCGAGCAGGCGCAGGGCGCGGGTGACGGTCTGGCTCATCGTGCTCCGCCGGGGTCGTTCGGGCTCGGGTTGGTGCTCATTGTGCCCGGGCCCGCCGGGTGCCGCGGGACCGGTCCGCGGGGACGGCCGGGCCGGTGATGCCCTCCACCGAGACCCGGGTGGCGGCCCAGTCGGCGGGCGAGGCGTCGAGCAGCGCGGCCACCACGGCGGCGGGCGGCAGTTCGGCCTGGTCGCCGTGGGCGGTCAGCGCGCAGGCGGCGCTCAGGTGGCCGAGCCGCAGCCGGCGGCGCTGGTCCAGGCCGCGGACGGTGCCGGCCAGGTAGCCGGCGGCGAAGGCGTCGCCCGCGCCGGTGGCCTCGACCACCTCGACGGCCAGGGCCGGTTCGCTCACCGACGTGCCGTCCCGCTCCAGGGCGGTGACCAGCCGGGCGGCGTCCTTGACCACCACGGTGGCAGGGGAGGCGAAGCGGCGGCGCAGCGCGACCGGCTCCCCGGTGCCGAACGCGGCCTCGGCCTCGTCGGCGCCGATCAGCAGCAGGTCGGCGGCGTCCAGCAGCGGCGGCAGGACGGCCGGGTCGCGGTCGTGCCAGAGTGCGGGGCGCCAGTTGAGGTCGAAGCTGACGGTCCGCTCCGGGCGGCGGTCGGCGAGCAGGGCGCGCAGCAGCGCCAGGCAGTCGTCGGAGAGCGCGGCGGTGATGCCGGACAGGTGCAGCAGGCGGGCGCCGGACAGCAGCCGGACGGCCGCCGGGTCGGCCAGCAGGGCGGGGGAGAGCGCGGCGGCCGCGGAGCCGCGCCGGTGGTAGTGCAGCCGGCTGCGGCCGGGGCCGAGGTCGTGGTGGTGGCCGGTGGCGCCGCCGACCTCCTTGAGGTACAGGCCGGTGGGGCGGTGCGGGTCGACGGCGACCGCCGAGACGTCCACGCCGCGGGCGGCGACCTCGGCGAGCAGCCGACGGCCGAAGCCGTCGTCGCCGACCCGGCTGATCCAGGCGGTCGGCACGCCGAGCGCGGCCAGCGCGCCGGCCACGTTGGACTCCGCGCCGCCGACCGACAGCCGGAAGTTCTCCACGGCCTCCAGCGGGCCCGGCCGGTCCGGCAGCAGCACCGCCATGGACTCGCCCACGCACACGGCCGTCGGGGAAGGACCGGGGCGGGCCGGGCCCGGGGTGTCCTGTCGCGGCATCTGCTGGGCTCCTCCGTCTGCGGCGGCCGTTCCGTTGACCGTGATCCGGCGCCGATGCTAGAACCGTCATGCCAACATGTGCAACCCTCATTGCACATGTTGCAACACGGCAGATGGAGGAAGACGGTGGAGCAGACCTTCGCAAGCATCGGCACCGGGCCGGGCATCGACGACGGCGCGGTGGCGGCCCTCGCCGACGAGACGCTCGACTGGCGGTTCAAGGCCGCCCCGCCGGAGGCCTGGGGGCACTCCGTCCGCGACTGGCTGGCCACCGGGCCCACCCTCACCGGGCTCGGCACCCCGCTGCTCACCCTGGACGGCGCCGCGCTCGACCACAACCTGCGCACCATGGCCGACTGGTGCGCCAAGGCCGGGGTCGCGCTCGTGCCGCACGGCAAGACCACCATGGCGCCCGCCCTCTGGCAGGCGCAGCTCGCCGCCGGCAGCCACGGCATCACCCTCGCCAACCTGCCGCAGGTGCGCGTCGCCCGGGCCTTCGGAGTCGAGCGGATCCTGCTCGCCAACACCCTGCTCGACCCGGCCGGACTGGCCTGGCTCGCCGCCGAACTGGCCGCCGACCCGGCGTTCGCCTTCGTCTCCTGGGTGGACTCCACCGAGAGCGTCCGGCTGATGGACGAGGCGCTGCGCGCCGCCGGGGCCCAGCGGCCCGTCGAGGTCCTGGTCGAACTCGGCGGCCCCGGCGGGCGCACCGGCGCCCGCGGCGTCGACGCGGCCGTCGAGATCGCCGCCGCCGTGCTGCGCGCCCCCACCCTGCGCCTCGCGGGCGTCGGCGGCTACGAGGGCGCGCTCGCCCACGACGCCACCGCCGACGGGCTGGCCACCGTCCGCGGCTACCTCAAGGCGCTCGCCGACCTGCACGGCCGGCTCGCCCGCGCCTACCCGGACGACGCCCGGCCGATCGTGACGGCAGGCGGCAGCGCCTACTTCGACCTGGTCGTCGAGGAACTCGCAAGCCTGCCGGAAGCCCTCGTGGTCCTGCGCTCGGGCGCGTACATCGCCCACGACGACGGCTTCTACCGGGGCATCTCGCCGCTGGTCCGGGGCGCCGGCGCCACGCCGTTCCGCAGCGCGCTGCACGGCTGGGCCCGGGTGGTGTCCCGGCCCGAGCCGCAACTGGCCCTGCTGGACGCCGGCAAGCGCGACCTGCCCTTCGACGAGGGCCTGCCCGAGCCGCAACACGTGCGCGGCGGAGCCGAGTTGACCGGCACTGCGGCCCGGATCACCGCACTCAACGACCAGCACGCCTTCCTGCGCGACGCGGGTGACCTCGCCCCGATCGGCGCGGTGCTGCGACTCGGCGTCTCCCACCCGTGCACGGCCTTCGACAAGTGGACCGCGATCCCGGTGCTCGACTCCGCCGACGCGGCCGAGCCGAAGGTCACCGGGCTGGTCAGGACGTTCTTCTGATGGCGGGCGGCAGAGCGCCCGACACCGTCTTCCGGGGCGCCACCGTCGTCGACGGCACCGGCGCGGACCGTTACCGGGCGGACGTGCGGATCACCGACGGGCTGATCGCCGGGATCGGCCCCGGCCTCGACGCGCCGACGGTGGTGGACGCCGACGGGCTGGTCCTCGCCCCCGGCTTCATCGACATGCACGCCCACTCCGACCTCGCCCTGCTGCTCGAACCCGAGCACCCGGCCAAGGTCACCCAGGGCGTCACCTGCGAGGTCCTCGGCCAGGACGGCCTGTCCTACGCCCCGGTGGACGACACCACCCTGCCCGCGCTGCGCCGCCAACTGGCCGGCTGGAACGGCGATCCGGAGGCCTTCGACTGGGACTGGCGCGGCGTCGCCGGCTACCTGGACCGGATCGACCGCACCGGCGTCGCCGTCAACGCCTGCTACCTCGTCCCGCACGGCTCGCTGCGGATGCTCGCCATGGGCTGGGCCAACCGGCCGCCCACCCCGGCCGAACTCGACCGGATGCGCCAGGAGTTGGCGCAGGGCCTGCTGGACGGCGCGGTCGGCATGTCCAGCGGTCTCAGCTACACCCCCGGGATGTACGCGGACACCGCCGAGCTGGTCGAGCTGTGCACCGTGGTCGCGGCCTACGGCGGCTTCCACGCCCCGCACCAACGCTCGTACGGTGCGGGCGCGTTGGAGGGCTACGCGGAAATGGTGGAGATCGCCCGGCGGACCGGCTGCGCGCTGCACCTGACCCACGCCACGATGAACTTCGGCGTCAACCGGGGCCGGGCCGGCGAACTGCTGGAACTGGTCGACCAGGCACTCGCCGACGGCGTCGACCTCACCCTGGACAGCTACCCCTACCTGCCCGGCTCCACCACCCTGGCCGCCCTGCTGCCCAGTTGGGCCACCGAGGGCGGCCCGGAAGCGACACTCACCCGGCTCGCCGACCTGGCCGCCCGCGAGCGGATCCGGTACGAGGTGGAGGAGAAGGGCAGCGACGGCTGCCACGGCGTCGTCACCGACTGGGCGACGATCCAGATCTCCGGCGTCCGGACGGCCGAGCTGGCACGGACGGTCGGCCGGACCGTCGCCGAACTCGCCGCCGAGCAGGGCCGCAGCGGGACGGAGGTCTTCCTCGACCTGCTGCGCCGCGACGAACTGGCCACCACGATCCTCCAGCACGTCGGGCACGAGGAGAACGTCCGGGCGATCATGCGCCACCCGGCGCACACCGTCGGCAGCGACGGGCTGCTGGTCGGCGCCCGGCCGCACCCGCGTGCCTGGGGCACCTTCCCCCGCTACCTCGGCCACTACAGCCGGGAGTTGGGCGTGCTGACGCTGGAGGAGGCCATCGCCCGGATGACCGGCCGGCCCGCCGCCCGGCTCGGGCTGCACCGGCGCGGCCGGATCGCCCCCGGCCACCACGCCGACCTGGTGCTCCTCGACCCCGAGAAGGTCCGGGACGCCGCCACCTTCGAGCACCCCCGGCTGCCCGCCGAGGGCGTCCAGCACGTGTACGTCAACGGCACCGCCGTCGTCCGGCAGGGCCGCACCACGGGCGCCCGGCCCGGGCGCGCCCTGCGCCGCACCGACCGAGGAACCAGATCCCTGTGAATCCCCCCTCCGTGAATCCTCCCTCCGTGAACCCCCTCGCCGACCTGCGGGACGACCCGGTGATCGCCGTGGTCCGCGCGCCCCGCATCCCGGACGCGGCCGCGCTGTGCGCCGCGCTCGCCGACGGCGGCATCAACTGGACCGAATTCACCTACACCACACCGGAGGTGACGACGCACCTGCGGCGTGCCGCGGACGCGGGCTGGCGGGTCGGCGTGGGTACCGTGCTGACCGCCGAGCAGGCCGAGCGCGGGGTCGCGAGCGGGGCGTCCTTCCTGGTCACCCCCGGCTGCCGGCCCGAGGTGGCGCAGGCCGCCCGGGCCGCCGGGGTGCCGGTGGTGCTCGGGGCGCTCACCCCGACCGAGGTGGCCCGGGCGGTGGACCTCGGGGCCGCCGCTGTGAAGATCTTCCCGGCCCGGGCGTTCGGCCCCGGCTACTTCAAGGACCTGCGCGGCCCGTACCCGGACGTCCCGCTGGTGGCCTCCGGCGGGGTGAACGCGGGCAACGCCGCCGACTTCCTGGCGCACGGCGCGCTCGCGGTCTGCGCGGGCACGGACGTGGTGCCGCCGGACGCGGTCGCGGCGGGGGACTGGGCGGAGATCACCCGGCGGGCCCGGGCGTTCACCGCGGCGTGCGCGGTGGCCAGGGCCTGAGGGGCCGGCGGGTGGCGGGGTGCCGGGGCGGCGGTCGGCGGACTGTCGGGGCTGTCGGGACGGCCGTCGGCGGGTAGTAGGGACGGCTGGTCGGTGGGCTGTCGGGACGGCCGGGGATGGGCGAGAATCGTGCTCCCCAGCCCCAGCCCCAGCCCCGGCCCCGGCCCCCGGATCCGGCAGGAGGACCCACCCCCATGACCTCGCCCCGCCCCGGCCCCGACTGGCTGGCCGACGCCGTCCTGTACCAGATCTACCCGCAGAGCTTCGCGGACTCCGACGGCGACGGCATCGGCGACTTCGCCGGCATCGCCGCGCACCTCGACCACCTCGCCTGGCTCGGCGTCGACACCGTCTGGCTCAACCCCTGCTTCGCCTCCCCGTTCCGCGACGCCGGCTACGACGTCGCCGACTACCTCGCCCCGGCCCCGCGCTACGGCGGTACCGAGGACCTGGTCGTGCTGGTCGAGGCCGCCCGCCGCAAGGGCATCCGGATCCTGCTCGACCTGGTCGCCGGCCACACCTCCGACCGCCACCCCTGGTTCCTGACCGCCGCCGAGGACCCGGCCGACCACCGGTACATCTGGTCCGACCAGCGGGTGGACGGCTTCGTCGCCTCGCCCGGCAGCCGCCCCGGCTGGTACCGGCCGAACTTCTTCGACTGCCAGCCCGCGCTCAACTTCGGCTACGCGCGCCCCAGTTCCGGTGAGCCCTGGCGCCAGCCGGTGGACGCCGAGGGCCCGCGCGCCAACCGGGCGGCCCTGCGCGACGTCATGGCGCACTGGCTCGGCCTCGGCCTGGCCGGCTTCCGGGTCGACATGGCCTCCTCGCTGGTCAAGGACGACCCGGGCCTGGTGGAGACCGCCAAGCTGTGGACCGGGCTGCGGGGCTGGCTGGACCGCGCCCACCCGCAGGCCGCGCTGTTCGCCGAGTGGGGCGATCCGGCGGCCGCCGTCGCGGCGGGCTTCCACGCGGACTTCTTCCTGCAGTTCGGCGGCGCCGACCGCGGCCTGCCGCTGCGCTCGCTGTGGAACAACGGCGCCGGCACGGTCGAGGAGTTCTGGCAGCAGGGCCCGTGCTACTTCGAGGCCGAGGGGCGAGGCACCCCGCAGGTGTTCCTGGACGCCTGGCGCGCCGCCGCCGAAGCGACCGAGGGCGTCGGCCACATCGCCCTGCCCACCGCCAACCACGACTTCTCCCGGCTGGCCACCGGCCCGCGCACCGACGGGCAACTCGCCGCCGCCTTCGCGTTCCTGTTCACCTGGCCCACCCTGCCGGCCGTCTACTACGGCGACGAGATCGGCATGCGCTACCTGCCCGGACTGCCCGACGTCGAGGGCAGCGTGCTCGGCCCGCGGTACAACCGGGCCGGCTCGCGGACCCCGATGCAGTGGGAGCCCGGGCCGGCGGCGGGCTTCTCCAGCGCGCCGCCCGAGCGCCTCTACCTGCCCGTCGACCCGGACCCGCGGCGCCCGGACGTGCTCTCGCAGCGGGCCGATCCGACCTCGCTGCTGCACACCGTCCGGCGGCTGATCGCGCTGCGCCGGGCGCATCCGGGGCTGGGCGCCTCCGGCGGGGTGGAGGTCCGCCGCGCGGGGTACCCGCTGGTGTACACCCGGGCCGGACGGTACCTGGTGGCGGTGAACCCGCGCCGGGAGCCGGGGGTGGTGCGGCTGGAGCACGGCGGGGCGCGCCCGCTGGAGGTGCGGGGCGTGCGGGTGGCGGACGGGGAGCTGCGGGCGGACGGCTTCTCGTACGGCGTGTTCGAGCTGTCCTGAGCGTTCGGCGGTGGCCCCCGCTGGGGCGGGCGGCTTTCGATCGGCGTCAGATAGTTGTAAGCTGCATCCATAGATGGTTGCATTTACCACCTGATGTGGGTGCACGTGACACCCTTGATGGTTGCATTTGCCACTCATCTCCACTCGACGCCACCGGAGGACGGTACGAACGCCATGAGCACACCCCAGACCCCCGCCGCAGCGCCCGCCCTGGGGCACTCGCTCAAGCACCTCGCCGTCCACCTGATCACCCCGCTGCTGATGTGCCTCGGCATGGCGCTCGCCTACCAGGGCGCCTTCCACCAGCCCGAGCCGCACCACCTGAAGGTCGCCGTGGTCGGCACCACCCCGCAGGCGCAGGGCCTGGCACAGGCGATCCAGGCCAAGGCCGGGGCGGCGGTCGACGTCCGCACCCTGCCCGACCGGGCGACCGCCGAGCAGCAGCTGCGCGACCGCGATCTGGTGGGGGCCTTCCTCCCGGACGCCAGGAGCCCCGAACTGCTCGTCGCCAAGGGGAACTCGGACACCTCGGCGGTGGCCGCCACGGCGGTGTTCAGCAACGTCACCGACCGGCAGGGCGTGCCGCTGCACGTCACCGACCTCACCACCCCGGCCGAGGGCGACCCGACCGGCCAGGGCCTGTTCTTCCTGCTGGTCGCGCTGAGCATCGGCTCCTACGCCAGCGTCGCCGTGATCGGCGCGGCCGGCGCCGGGCTGAGCATGCGGATCCGGGCGTTGGTCGGCGTGGCGGTGTCGCTGGTGGTGAGCGTGATCGGGATCGTCACCGCCGGACCGGTCTTCCATGTGGTCGACCACGACCTGGCCGCGGTGTGGGCGCTCGGCTGGCTCTACTCGGCGGGCATCGTCCTGATCGGCATCGGCCTGCACAGCTTCCTGAAGAAGTGGACCACCCTGGCCCTGATGGTGCTGTTCGTGATGCTGAACTTCACCAGCTCCGGCGGCATCTTCCGGCCCGAGCTGCAGAATGGCTTCTTCGGCGCGCTGCACGGCTTCTGGACCGGCGCCGGCTTCCTGGAGGGCGCGCGCAGCATCCTGTACTTCGACGGCGGCGCGGGCCTCGGCGGGCACGTCGTGACCCTGGTGGTCTGGCTGCTGCTGGGCGGGGCCGCGCTGGTGGCCGCCGCGCTCCACGAGGAGCGCGGGCGCCGGGCGGTGGAGAGCCCGGTGGAGGCCGAGGAGGAGATGGCGGAGGCGGTCGC
This sequence comes from Kitasatospora sp. NPDC059812, assembly GCF_042732075.1. Classification (NCBI taxonomy): domain Bacteria; kingdom Bacillati; phylum Actinomycetota; class Actinomycetes; order Kitasatosporales; family Streptomycetaceae; genus Kitasatospora; species Kitasatospora sp. NPDC059812. The sequence continues at coordinate 6,500 of NZ_JBHWIO010000086.1, read as the reverse complement.
GGTCTGACCGCACCGCACGTGAGTACTCCATCCGGCGCTGAGGGCATCGGCACCGGGTGGGGACCGACGGGCGCCGGCGCCCGCGGGGGCGCGCGCGCGGGGGGGCGGGGGGGGGGGCGGCCGCCCGCCGCGCGGCGGTGGTGGAGAACGGCGGGCGAGA
>NZ_JBHWIO010000086.1:0-6330 GCF_042732075.1 Kitasatospora sp. NPDC059812 | reverse complement strand
TTTCTTCACCCGTGGGGGCGGGGGGGGTGGGCGGGGGGGGGGGGCCGGCGGGCGCCGCGCCTCTTGTGCCGAGGGGGGGCCGGGGGCCGGTTTCGCGGCTCCGGACTCATGGCTCCGGTTTCGTAACTCCGGTTCCGTGACTCCGGGTTCATGACTCCGGGCTCATGGCGCGCCTTCGGGGTGCCCGTCGTCCGGGACGCGGCCGAAGGCGGCGACGGGGATTCCTCCAGGGGTGAGGGTCATCGGGCGTCCCCGGCAGGGGTCGTCGCGTCGCCGGACGGGGCGTCGCTGCGCAGGTGCGGGCGGGCCAGCAGCAGGTAGAGCCCGCCGGCCGCGAGCACCGCCACGGCCGAGAGCAGCACGAGGTAGTCGTCGTACCAGGCGGCGTCCGGGGTGCGGCCCCAGCAGATGTTGACGATCGCGGCGAGCCCGTACACCAGCGCGCCGATGTTCACCGCCAGGCCCCAGCGGCCGAGCCGGAAGTCCCCGCTCGGGCGCCAGCCGCGCAGCCGGGCGCGCAGGGCGGCCAGCACCACCATCTGGAAGGCCAGGTAGATGCCGATGCTGGAGAAGGAGATGATCTTCGTCAGGGCGCCCTCGGAGAGCGCCGAGGCGCCGACGATGATCACGCCCGGCACTGCCGCCGCGAGCAGCAGCGCGTACAGCGGCACCCGCAGGCGGTCCGAGACGGTGGCGAGCAGCCGGCTGCCCACGATCATCCGGTCCCGGGCGAAGGAGTACGCCAGCCGGCTCGCCGCCGCCTGGAGGCTCAGCACGCAGGACAGGAACGAGATCAGCACCACGCCGATCACCACCCGGGCGCCGGTGGCGCCGAACGCGTCGTGCAGCACCGAGGCCACCGGGTCCTTGTCGTCGCCGGAGACCACCGCGCCGATGTCCTGGATCGACATCACCAGCGCCAGGCTGACGCCGATCGCCGCCGCGCCGCCGACGTAGAGGGTGCGCCGCATCGACTTGGGGATCTGTCGACCGGGGTTCGGCACCTCCTCGGCGACGTCGCCGCACGCCTCGAAGCCGAAGAAGAGGAAGACCGCGATCAGTCCGGCGGCCAGGAAGGCGTCGGTGTATGAGCCGCCGTCGCCCGCGCCGAAGCGGTCGAAGACCACGCCGAGGCCGTGGTAGCGGTGGGTCAGCAGCAGCCAGGCGCCGACCGCCAGAGCGCCCAGCAGCTCGGCGGCGAAGCCGAACACGGCCGCCGCCGACAGCACCTTGGTGCCGCCCAGGTTGATCACGGTGGCGAGCAGCAGCAGGCCGAGCGCGCACCAGACGGTCGTCGCTGTGCTCGGTTCGACGCCCAGCAGCGCGGCCACGTACGGGCCGGCGCCGTAGGAGACCGCCGCGATGGTGGACATCAGCGCCAGCAGGTACACCCAGCCGGTCAGCCAGCCCCAGGTGCGGCCCCAGAGCCGGCGCGCCCACGGGTACACCCCGCCCGCCACCGGGAACTGGGCGACCACCTCGCTGAACACCAGCGCCACCAGCAACTGGCCGACCCCGGCGATCAGGAAGCTCCACACCATCGGCGGGCCGGCGGTCGCGAGGGAGGAGGCGAAGAGTGTGTACACGCCGACGACCGGGGAGAGGTAGGTGAAGCCGAGGGAGAAGTTCGCCCAGAGGCTCATGTCGCGTTTGAACTCGGAGGTGTAGCCGAGGGCGGCCAGCCGAGCGGCATCGGCATCGGCATCGATGTCGGGGCCCTGAGGGGGGAGGGGGCCGGTCGGGGAGGTGGCACGTGCGCTGGCATCGGTCATGACCTGCTCCTGCTCCTGGGAACGTGGCGTGACGCGTGAGGGCTTACCGGGGGTGGTGCTCGGACCGGGATCGCGGGAAAACATATGAGATCGGGTTTCTAGCGGCAAGGGTGCGTGCCCGACCGGGAGGTACCCTGCCGGGAGCACCCAGTCCGACGGTGATCGAGGAGGGGGCCGGCGTGGCGACGATCGGGAGCACGACCCCGCTGCTCAGCGCCGTCCTCGCGCCATTGACCGACCTCGGCCGCGCCGATGCCGTGGCCCGCCGGATCACCGAGGCGATCGCCCTCGGCCTGGTCGCCGACGGGGACCAACTGCCCAGTGAGAACGACCTCGCCGACCGGCTCGGCGTCGCCAACGGCACCGTCCGCGAGGCGCTCGCCCTGCTCCGCGAGGCCGACCTGATCGAGACCCGGCGCGGCCGCAACGGCGGCAGCTTCGTCCGCACCCCCGGCGAGGGCTCCGAACGCCTCCAACTCGCCCGGCTGCGTGACCTCGCCACCGTCGACCTGCGCGATCTCGGCGACGAGGAACTGGCCGTTTCCGGCACCGCCGCCCGGCTCGCCGCCGAACGCGCCCCCGCCGACCTCGCGCCCCGGCTCACCCGGCTGGTGCACGACCTGCGCGACGCCGCCGGGCCCGCCGAGCAGCGCCGCGCCGACGCCCGCTTCCACATCGAACTCGCCGTCGCCGCCCAGTCCGTGCGCCTCACCCGGCTCGCCGTCCGGCTCCAGGCCGAACTCGGGCCGCTGCTCTGGCTGCCCGCACCGCACGGCCCCGACCAGGAACGGTTCGCCGAGCAGCACCGGGAGATCCTGGTCGCCGTCCTGGCCGGCGACGCGGCCGGGGCCCGGGCCGCCGCCGAGGTGCACACCGTCGCCTGCGTGCACCACCTGGTGCGGGGGCACCTCCAGCTGGCGGGCGACGGCTGATGGCTGACGGACACGGCTGACGGACGACGGCTGACCGGAGGCCCGGATATGACCTGCACTCCTGGATGTATCAGCCCCGTTTTGGCGCGGGAGGCCGGGTGAAGCAGCAGTCGCCGCAGACCCCGGCGCCCGGCCCCACCCGGTAGTACAGGCAGCAGCTCGTCCGTCGGAAGGCTGCGCCGCGCGGGCCGGTCCGCAGCGTCCCGGTGCCGGCCAGCGGCGGGCGCGCGAGCAGCTCCGCGACCAACGCCCGTGCGGGGCCCGGCGCGTGGGCGTCCAGGACTCGCAGCGTACCGGCCAGGGCGGAGGCGGCGTTGCCCGTCAGCAGCCGGGCGGAGAGCGGGACGGCGGACCGCACCGCCGCCGCCAGCGGCTCCAACTGGCCTACCAGGACGGCCTCGTACAGCTGGTCGGCGAGCGGGAGCGGAGTGGGGAGCGAAGCGGGGAACGGGGCGGGGAGCGGGGGCTCCGGCGGCGTCCAGAGGTCGAGCGGCCCCTGATCCGGGATCCGCACCCAGGCGTGCTCCAGCGTCGGGACCGTACCCAACAGGACGGCCGCCCCGAGGCCCACCGACCAGAAGCGGGCGGCCAGTCCGAGGTGCAGGATCGACGCGGCGACCCGGGGCTCGGCGGTGCCGAGCCGCTGCGCCACCACCCGGATCCGCCGGGCCAGCGGCGCGTCCGGCCCGGTGCCGTACAGCTCGGGCAGCGGCCGGAAGCCCGGGGGCGGTCCCGCGCCGGGTTCGGCGGGGGTGTCGAGCGCGAAGTACGGGCCGACGGCGGCGAGTCGGCCGTAGTCGGGGCGGCCGACGTTCCCGGTGCCGTCGGCGGGGCGGTCGACGGGCATCGGGCGGGCCTCCAGGGCGTTCAGGGCGCTCGGGTGATCGGTGTGATCGGTGCGTTCGGGCGCGCGGAGGAACGGTACCGCGCCGTCGGGGTGGCGGCCGGTGAGCGCGCCACCCCGACGGGCGCGGCCGGGGTCAGCGTCCCCGGCCGCCGCCGCGGGCGCCGCGCGGGCGGGTGAGCGTGAAGCGGTCGACGGGGACGAGGTCTCCGTACGGGCCGCTGACGGAGTAGTAGGTGACGTCGATGGTGGTCCGGCCGCCGCGCTCGCCCGGGTCGACCTCGAAGGCGGCGAAGCCGTACGGGTTGTCGGCGTCGCGGAAGGCGGACCAGGGGGCGTCCTCGATCACGTACTGCGGGGGCCGCTTGCCGGTGGCCGGGTCGACGGCGCCGACGCCGGTGATGACGCGGGCCTTGGCGGGCTCGAAGAAGAGGCCGTTGGAGGGGGCGGAGGTGCCGCCGCCGCCGATCACCATGTGAACGGTGCCCCGGGTGGTGTCGATGGTCCGGGTGTCGGTGGCGACCGGGATGGGGGTGCGGGTGTCGGTCTGCTGCTGGCCGCGGATCGGGTGCGAGCGCTCGTAGTGGTGCTCGTGGCCGCAGACCACCAGGTCGACGCCGTACTTGTCGAACAGCGGCACCCAGGTCTCGCGGATGCCGAGGTCGGCGCCGTTGAACTTGTCGGCGGTGGAGATGACGACCTGGTGCATGCAGACCACGATCCAGTCGATCTCGGGGTTCGCGTTGGCGGCGGCCAACTCCCGTTCCAGCCAGCGCTGTTGGGCGCCCCCGGAGTAGCCGTGGACGTAGGAGTCGCCGGCGTCCTGGTAGGCGACGTCGTCGTTGTTGAGGCTGATGACGCGGACCGCGCCGGCGGTGAACGCGTACCAGAGGCCGTGCAGTTCGTCGTCGGAGCCGGACGGGGGGAGGTCGAAGTAGGCCTGGTAGGCGCCGTAGCCGGTCGGGCCGTTGCCGCGCTCGTTCTCGTGGTTGCCGGCGGCGGGCATCCAGGGGCGGTGGCGGGCGGAGCGGCTGTTGTTCTCGAACCAGTCGGACCAGGTGCGGACCCGGTCGGTGGCGAGGTTGGCGTAGCAGAGGTCCCCGTTGACGAGGTGGAACAGCGGGGCGATCCGCTCGACTCCGGCGGTGGTGTCGCCGGCGGCGGGGCTGCCCAGGTTGTCGTTGGCGTAGCCGTTCGCGGTCTTCTTGCCGAGGGTGGGGGTGCCCTGGTCGCCGAAGCTGGTGAAGGTGAAGGCGGCCCGGCCGCGCGGGGCGGTGCGGACGGTGCCGAGCTCCGGGGTGGCGCCGTCGTGGACGGCGGCGTACACGTAGTCCGTGTCGGGGTGCAGGCCGCTCAGCCGGGCGTGGTGGATCTGGACCTCGGTGCCGGACTTGGCGTCCCGGTAGGTGCTGGTGTCGGCCTGCACGCTGCGGCCCAAGTCGCCGTTCGAAGTGCCGTACCGGACACGGGGGTTGCCGACCGAGGCGGTGGTGTGCCAGGAGACCACGACCTCGCGCGAGGCGTCCGAGCCGAACTGGAGGTGCAGCCCGGCGACACGCGGGGCGCCGGAGCGGTCCGGCCGCTCCAGCAGCAGCGGGGAGGCGGCGGCGGGCGTGGCCGCGATGCCGGAGAGGGAGACGGCGCCGCCGAGACCGAGACCGGTGGCACCGGCCAGGATCCCGCGGCGGCTGACGGGGGGATGTCCACTGGAAGCGTTCATGGCCGCCAGCCTCACCGGGCGTCGGTGAACCGCGCCGGGCCCGTGACGTGAACTTCCCGCCCGCCGGGCTCGTGACGTGAACCTCCCGTCCGTCGGGCCCGTGACGTGAACTTCCCGCCCGCCGAGCTCGTGACGTGAACTTCCCACCCACCGGGCCGCATTGGTGGCGGGCGGGGCCGGCGGTCCGGACGGGCGTGGCAGACTGCCTGCCGTGACGAGTACGAACGGTGTGACGAGTGCGAACGGTGAGTGCCCGCGGATCATCCGTACGCTGATCGCGGACGACCAGGAGGGCGTCCGGCGCGGCGTCCGGCGGATCCTGGCGGCGCAGCCGGACATCGAGGTGGTGGGGGAGGCCGCCGACGGGCTGGCCGCGCTGGAACTGGCGGCCGAACTGCGCCCGGACGTCGCGCTGGTGGACATCCGGATGCCGCGGATGGACGGACTGGAGCTGACCCGGCGGTTGGCCGGGCCGGGGGTGGCGGAGCCGGTGCGGGTGGTGGTGCTGACCACCTTCGACCTGGACGAGTACGTGTACCCGGCGCTGCGGCACGGTGCGTCCGGGTTCCTGCTGAAGCGCTCGGGGCCGGCGCTGCTCGTCGAGGCGGTGCGGGCGGCGGCGGACGGGGAGAGCCTGATCAGTCCGTCGGTCACGGTACGGCTGCTGCGGCAGGTGACGGCGCCGCGCCGTCCGGAGCCCCGCTCGGCGCCGGTGGTGCCGTTGACCGAGCGGGAGATGGAGATCGCCGGTCACGTGGCGGCGGGCCGGACGAACGCGGACATCGCCGCCGAACTGTTCATCTCGCCGGGCACGGTGAAGACGCACGTCGCGAGCGTCCAGCGCAAGCTCGGGGTGGCGAACCGGGTCGGCATCGCCGTCCACGCCTGGGAGATGGGCTACCCGGTGCCGCAGTGACGGGCACCGCGGCGACGGGCCCCTGCCGCGACGGACGCGTCCACGGAGCCGAGGGGGGGGGCCGTGGTCGCGGGGGACCAACCATGCGGGGGGGGGCGCCCGGCCAGGGTCTTATAAACAACTGAAGCTGCCCGCGACAAAACAAG
>NZ_JBHWIO010000085.1:0-38645 GCF_042732075.1 Kitasatospora sp. NPDC059812 | reverse complement strand
GGGAGTCCATGCGGAGTATCGGCGACCGACGACAACGCGGCGAGGTGCGTGCTCCGGCGTCGCGCGCCCGGCGTGATCCGAAAGAGAGCCCCTAGGCCGTTCGGCTGGCCCCGGGGCCGGGGCGGGGGCAGGCTGGGGGGTGAGAGACAGACCCGGCCCTGCCGCACCCCGGCTCGGAGCGCGCCCGGACCGGCCGAGGAGACGGAGCCCGCCATGACCGACATGAGCGAACGGGCCGAGATGAGCACGGACCGTGACGAGGACGTCCGCGCCGCGGATCCCGAAGAGGGCATCACCTCGATGCAGAACCTGCACGCGCAGGACACCTCCCAGGCGGAGGGCGAGCCCACCCTGGAGGAGTCCGGTCCGGACCGCTGAACAGCTGTGAGCACCCGACCGCCCGGTGGGACCGGGCGGTCTTCGCGACCGCAGGTGTCGCTGCCCGGACAGCGGCTCACCGGCGGGGGAGGATAAGCGCATGACCGAACACGATCAAAACGGCAGGCAGGCCCGACCGCCCGTCGACCCGCGCACGTCGTGGGCGACCTGGACCACCCAGTCGATCATCAGCGGCCCCGGCGGGGTCGCCACCACCGAGATCGGCCCCATCTCCGGCGACCTCACCGTGCACACCACCTGGGTGGACGGCGAGGCCCGGCTCACCGTCCAGTACTCCGGCGCGCTGGACTGGTACACGGTGACCGGCAGCCCCGTCCCGGCGGCCGACGAGACCACCGCGCGGGCGATACACCAGGCGATGGTGAACGGCGTCAAGGCCGGCCGGGGCGCGGCCGCCCCGGCCCCGCCGGACAGGCTCTAGCCAGGAGCCCCCCGCCGGACAGGACCCGACCAGAAACCTCAGTCCCCCGGGACGACCTCGCCCCGCACCGCCGGCGCCGCGGCGGCCCAGTAGGCGCGGTCGACCGGGGGACGCGCACGCAGGTCCGCGCGGACCTCGCCGGCCAGCCGGCGGGTGTCGCGCCGGTTGACGGTGGCGCCGATGCCGGCGCCGACCAGCAGCGGGGTGAGCGACGGCAGGCGGCGCAGCGAGCTGCGGGTGAGCCGGCGGCTGAGCTGCTGGCGCACCTCCGCCCCGAGCGCCAGGGCGGCGAACCCGGCCGGCCGGGACAGCAGCCTCGCGTCGATCCCCCGGCGGTTGGCCCAGGCGCTCAGGTAGGCCCCGGCCCGCTGGGTGACACTGCCCGGCGCCCGGGCGCCGTAGACCTCGTGCAGTTCGGCGATCAGCTTGATCTCCACGGCCGCGACGGCGAGCGTCTCGGCCGCGATCTCCACCGGCATCGCGGGCGGCACCGGCAGCATCGCCGCCGCGCCCACGCCGGCGCCGAGCGCGCCGGAGGCCCGGGCCGCGCCGGTGACCAGCAGGTCGGCCAGCGCCTCGGGGTCGGCCGCGCCGGGGTGCTGGGCGCGCAGCGTGGCGAGGTCGCGCACGGGGATCCGCGGCGCGGCCTGCACCAGCTGCTCGGTGAGGGCCCGGCCGCCGAACGCGGCACCCTTGGCGGCGACCCGGCCACCCCGGCCGAGCAGGTGGGCCACGTTCGCCACCAGGGCCCGGCCGCGGCCACGGCCGGCCCGGTACTCGGCGATCTGCCACTCGCCCTCGGGCTGCTCGGCCTGCTCGACCAGTTCGGCGAGCTCGCCGGCCAGGCCGGCGTCGGGCACGGGGGCGGGCACGGGGGTCGGGGCGGGCTCGGGGACAGGCCTGGAACGTCCGGGTTTACGGAAGACTGCCATGGATGTCCGGTACCCCCTCCGCCCCCGGGGTACGCCCTACCCGGTGATCTCGACCCCGCGCCAGAACGCCACCCGGCCGCGGATCTCCTCGGCCTCCGGCTTCGGGTCGGCGTAGTACCAGGCCGCGTCGGGGTTGGTCCGCCCGTCCACGTCCAGCGTGTAGTAACCGGCGGTGCCCTTCCAGCCGCAGACGGTGGTGGTGTCGGACGGGCGCAGGAATTCGGTCCGGACGGATTCGACCGGAAAGTAGTGGTTGCCCTCGACGACGACGGTCTCGTCGCTCTCGGCGACGACGGTGCCCTGCCAGCGCGCTGTGGTCATGCCGCCGATTCTGCCCCAGGGGCGGACGGCACCCGGGTGGTTCGCGGAAATCGTCCGCGGATGCCGGACGGCCGGACAGCAACCAGGGCAACGGTCAGGGCAGCGGCTCGGCGTGGACCGGCAGGTGCGGGGACTGGTGGCCGCCGCTGGCGAGCATCCGGACCTCGCCGGCGTTGCTGATCTCGGCGCGGACGATGCCGCTGGCGTCCTCGTACACCGGGTGTCCGCCCGGGCCCGTCGCGCTGGTGCGGACGACCACGACGACGTCCTGCGGGGCCTGGGTGCCGGGGGTGCCGGGGAAGGTGAGCACGTAACGGTTCGCGGGGGTCATCTCCATCTCCTGTCCCGATTGTCCCGATCTCCTGGTCCCGATGCGCGGCCGCGGTCGCCGGGCCCGCCGAACGGCGGTCGGCCTACGCGGTCGCCTCGGCGGCCCGGGCGGGCGCGCCGCGGACCTCCAGCTCGGTGAGCAGCCGGGCGGTGGCCTCGGCGACCGCGTCCACGGCCCGGTCGAAGGCCTCGCGGTTGTGCGCCGCCGGGGCGCGGAACCCGGACACCTTGCGGACGTACTGCAGCGCGGCGGCGCGGAAGTCGTCCTCGTCGGCGTCGAGCGTCACCGGCGGGCGCAACGTCTTGATGTTGCGGCACATGCACCCAGTCTCGCGCGTGGACGCCGTACTGGCGACCCCCTCCCGTCACACGCACCTCACGGCGGCGTCATCCGGCCGGATTAGGATGCCGGACGAACGAATCCCCCCGTCCCGCCGCGCCTCCCCGTCCGCGGGCGTCACCCCGGAGTCACCCCCTTGCCTCTCGCGCTGCTCGCGCTGGCCGTCACCGCGTTCGCCATCGGCACCACCGAATTCGCCGCCATGGGCCTGCTCCCCCAGGTCGCCGACGATCTGCACGTCTCCATCCCGCAGGCCGGCTGGCTGATATCCGCGTACGCGCTGGGCGTGGTCATCGGCGCCCCGCTGCTCACCGCGCTGGCCTCCGGCCGGCCGCGCAAGGCGGTGCTGGTGGCGCTCGCCGGGCTGTTCGCCACCGGCAACCTGCTGTGCGCGCTCGCACCGGACTTCTGGACGCTGGCCGCCGCCCGGCTGATCACCGGACTGCCGCACGGCGCGTTCTTCGGGGCCGGCGCGGTGGCCGCGGCCGAACTGGTGGCCCCCCACCGCCGGGCCCGGGCGGTGGCCGTGATGTTCTCCGGCCTGACCATCGCCAACATCGTCGGCGTGCCGGCCGCCACGCTGCTCGGCCAGCACCTGGGCTGGCGGGCGACCATGCTGGTGGTCGTCCTGATCGCCGCCGCCGGGACGCTCGCCATCGCCCGGCTGGTGCCGTCGCTGCCCTCCCCCGGCCAGACCGGGCTGCGGCACGAGCTGCGGGCCTTCCGGGACGGGCAGCTGTGGCTGGCGCTGGCCACCGTGGTGTTCGGCTGCGGCGGCTTCTTCGCCTGCTACAGCTACATCGCGCCGCTGCTCACCGAGGTCTCCGGGTACGCCACCGGCTCGGTGACGCTGGTGCTGGCACTGTTCGGCGTGGGGATGACGGTCGGCAACGTGATCGGCGGGTTCGCGGCCGACCGGGCGCTGCGCCCGACGGTCTGCGCCGCCTTCGTGCTGCTGGCCGCCACCCTGGCGCTGTTCGCGGTGACCGCGCACGCCCGCTGGTCGGCCGCCGTCACGGTGGTGCTGATCGGGCTGTTCGGCTTCGCGATCGTGCCGGCGGTGCAGACGCTGGTCCTGCAGAAGGCGCGCAGCGCGCCGACGCTGGCCTCGGCGACGGTGCAGGGCGCGTTCAACCTGGCCAACGCGCAGGGCGCCTACTTCGGCGGGCTGGCCCTGGACGCCGGGTTCGGCTGGACGGCGCCGACCCTGGTGGGCGCCGTCCTGGCCGCTTCGGGCGCGCTGATCGCGGTGCTCGCCTGGGCGGCCGACCGGCGCCGGTCCGTGCCCGCCGCACCCGAGCGGGCCGCGGCGGCTCCGGCCACGGCGGCTCCGGTCGGCGTCCAGAATTAGGCCTGGGGCTGGGGCTGCGCCAGGGGTTCGAGCTCGCGGTGGGCGGCGGCCAGCAGCAGGTAGCCCTCGCCGTTGGCCTTGATGCCGGCCTTCTCGTCCTCGGTCAGCTCGCGGCGGACCTTGGCCGGGACTCCGGCGACCAGCGAGCCGGGCGGCACCCGCATCCCCTGCGGCACCACCGCGCCCGCCGCGACCAGCGAACCGGCGCCGATCCGGGCGCCGTTGAGCACGGTGGCGTTCATCCCGACCAGGGCGTCGTCCTCGACCGCGCAGCCGTGCAGCACCGCGTTGTGCCCGACCGAGATCCGCTCGCCGACCACCAGCGGGAAGCCGGGGTCGGCGTGCAGGGTGCAGTTGTCCTGGATGTTGCTGTCCTGGCCCACGGCGATGGACTCGGCGTCGCCGCGCAGCACCGCCCCGTACCAGACGCCCGCGCCGGGGCCGATCGTCACGTCCCCGACCACGACGGCGTTCGGTGCGAGGAAGGCGCTCGGGTCGACGGTGGGCGCCTTGCCCCCGACTGCGGCGATCAGCGGCTCTGCCATGTCTCGTCCTCCTGGTGACGGTCGGCCGTTCCTGTCGCCGGACAGCGTAGGGGGCGGTCCGACCCGCGGCCCACGCCCTACCCCTGCCCGCCGCAGACGCCGGCGTTCACCACCCGCTGCCAGGCGGCGAGGGCCGCGGCCGGATCCGGCGTGTCGTAGAAGGTCGTGCTGTTGGCGAACTGGCGCTTCCCGTCGAGCGAGCCGAGCATCATCGTGCTGTAGCCGGGGATCCCTCCGGCGTGGCCCCAGAACGCGCCGCACGGGGTGTCCACCCGCTGGAGGCCGAGCCCGTAGGCCTGGCCCCCGCCGTGGGCGGTGGTCTTCTGCATCTCGGCGAGTTCGGCGGGGCGCAGCAGCCGGCCGCCGAGCAGGGCGCGGATGAACGTCGTCAGGTCCGCGGTGGTGGAGATGCCCGCGCCGGAGGGGCCGGCCATGGAGGGGTTGAGCGCGGTGACGTCGGCCGGGCCGCTGTCGAGCTTGAGGTAGGCGTGGGCGTGCGGGCCGGGGATGGCCGGGGAGTAGAGCGGCATCGAGGTGCCCGTCAGGCCGAGCGGGCGGATGATCCGGCGTTCCACCTCCTCGTTCCAGCCGTGGCCGGTGAGGTGTTCGATGATCAGCGCGACCAGGGCGTAGTTGGTGTTGGAGTACTGCCAGTCCTGGCCGGGGCGGAAGGCGGGCGGGTATTTGTCGGCGAGGTCCACCTGGTCCTGCGGGCTGTAGGACGTGTAGCGGCCGGTGTCGAGCCAGTTCTGGTCGTAGGAGTTGAAGGCCGGGTCCTGGGTGTAGTCGGCGACACCGCTGGTGTGGTTGAGGAGTTCGCGGACGGTGATGTCCGCACTGTTCGGCACCGCGCCGGGCAGCAGGCTCTCCAGGCGGTCGTCCAGTCCCAGTCGTCCCTCGCCGACGAGTTGGAGCAGCACGGTGGCCACGAAGGTCTTGGTGGTGCTGCCGATCCGGAAGCGGCCCGCGGGGTCGGCGGGGGTGTCGGCGCCGAGCCGGGCGATGCCGCCGGCGGCGCGGTGGACGAGCCGGCCGTTCTCCCGTACGCCGGCGAGGGAGGAGGTGGCGACGTTCTTCGCGGTCAGGTCGGCGAGGGCCGTGTCGAGGGCCGTCCAGTCGGTCCTGCGCTCGGTGGCACTCGCCGGGCGGGCCGCGTCCTGGGCGGCGGCGGCCGGGGCGAGTGCGGCGATCAGGCCCGCGCCCGCGAGGGCCGCGACGGCGGCGCGCAGGGCCGGCCCGCGTCGGCGGCGCCGGATGGTGGCGGCTGGGTCGGTGGTCATGACGTCCTCCCTGGTCCGGCCGGCAGGGCGGTCAACCTCCGCCGCTGCCATGGTCTTTGACACCATGGCAGGGCGACTGCGGGGCGGTCGTCAGCCTCCGGGGCAGCGCGTCTGCTACCTGGGGAGGGGCGTGACCCTGACGGGGTCCCGGAGCCGCGCCCCCGAGACGGGTCGGGGGCGCGGCGGGCCGGGGCGGGTCAGGAGGCCGGTGCCTTGGTGCGCAGGATCTCGATGAACGCGCGCAGCCACGCCGGGTGGTCGGGCCACGCGCGGGCCGAGACGACCACGCCGTCCACCACCGCCTCGCCGTCGACGAATTCGGCGCCCGCCGCCTTCACGTCCGGTGCCAGCGCCGGGTAGGCGGAGCTGCGGCGGCCGGACAGCACCCCGGCGGCGGCGGTGATCAGCGGGCCGTGGCAGATCTGTGCGACCGGCTTGTCGCCGGCGAAGAAGTGCTGGACGATCCGCTGCACGTCCGGGTCGTTGCGCAGGTACTCGGGGGCGCGGCCGCCGGGGATGACCAGCGCGACGTAGTCGGCCGGGTCGACGTCGGCGAAGGCGAGGTCGGCGGGCCAGGTGTAGCCGGGCTTCTCGGTGTAGGTGTCGTAGCCGTCGACGAAGTCGTGGACGACGAACTGGAGTCGCTTCCTGGTCGGAGCGGCGATGTCGACCTGGTAGCCCTCCTCGCGCAGCCGCTGGTACGGGTAGAACACCTCCAGCGACTCGGCGGCGTCCCCGGTGACGAGCAGGATCTTCGATGTCATCGCCGACATCCCTCCACATGGTCGAGCGTCCGACACGGCGTGGACCCCGACCGGTGGCCACCGGCCGCGGGCCCGGACCAACCTCCCGCACCGGCCGCGCCGTTGGCAACAGGGCGCACCGGGCGTACTGCGGCGCGTCACCGGGCGTACGCGCCCGCCGGGGGCCGTGCGCGCCCGGTCACCGCCCGGCTGCGGGCCGCGGCTGCCCGCGTCCTAGACTCCTGCTGCCCGCCACGACCGCACACCGGAGGAGCCCATGCCGGACCGCACCACCTACCTCGTCCTGCCCGGCTACCAGGACTCGGGCCCCGAGCACTGGCAGACCCGCTGGGAGGCCGCCGAACCGGACGCCTTCCGCCGGGTCCAGCAGGCGGACTGGGACCACCCCGACCAGAGCGACTGGATCGCCCGGGTGGACGCGGCGGTGGCCGGGGCCGCCGCCGACGGGCCGGTGGTGCTGGTCGCCCACAGCCTCGGCTGCGTCACGGTGGCCCGCTGGGTGTCCGCCGCGCCCGCCGGGCGGACCGCCGCGGTGCGCGGCGCGCTGCTGGTCGCCCCCGCGGACATCGACACCGCCGAAGTCCCGGAGCTGACCGGCTTCCGCCCGGTGGCCCTGGCGCCGTTCCCGTTCCCGGCCGTGGTCGTCGCCAGCACCGACGACCCGTGGGTCAGCCCCGAGCGGGCCCGGCTGTTCGCCGACGCGTGGGGCGCCCGGTACGTCGAGCCGGGCGCGTACGGGCACCTCAACTCGGGCTCCGGGCTGGGCGACTGGCCGGAGGGCCGCAAGCTGCTCGCAGAGCTGTGACACATCGGACGGGGGGACGATGAGGAACCGGATGCCGAAGGCCAGGCGCACCCTGGTCCGGCTGCTGCTGGCGGGCGGGGCGGCCGCCGTGCTGCTCTACACCGAGGGGCAGTGGGAGAGCCGCTCGGGCGGGCTGATGCTGGTCGCCGACCTGCTCAACCGGCCCGAGCTGCTGCTCGGCGCGGCGCTGGCCGCGCTGATCGCCGCCGCCTGGCTGGGCGACCGGCGCACCGCCGTACGGACGGCCACCCGGGCGGTCACGGTGACGGCCGGGGTGGTGTTCCTGCTCGGCGTGCTGGCCGCGCACAAGGTCGCGGCGGCCGAGACGCGCAGCCGGGAGACCGCCCCGGCCCGCCAGGAGCTGGCGCTGGTCGTGGTGCACCGCTCGTACGCCACCGCGCCGAAGGACAACGACGACTGGCAGGTGCTGCTGGAGGTCGGCGCGGGCTGGTCCGCGCGGCGCTGGTCACTGGCCCAGATCGGCCGGGCACCGGACGACGCCCGGCTGGTGGAGGCGAGTTGGACCGGCCGGGACCAGATCACCGTGGTCACCGACTCCTACCGGCGGGTCTTCAACCTGGACCAGGACACCGGCGAGCCGGTCGAGGCGCGGTAGCGTCCGCGCTACGGCAGCCCCACCGCGTGGGCGAGCAGGGCGAGCAGCGCCGCGTTGCCCGCCGCGCCCACGGCGGTGGCGGACAGGAAGCGGGCCGCACTGCCGTCCGGGAACGGGTTGACGACCATCGCCGGCAGGAAGCCGGGCATCGTCCAGACGACGGCGGTCCACTGCCGGACCGCATTGGCCGCGCTGGTGCCCGCGCGCAGTTCGCGGGCGGCGGCGAGCCCGATCACCAGGTACCCGGCCAGGTAGCCGATCGAGGGCCAGAACACGGCGGGGACGCCGAGGATGCTGTGCGGCATGGCACCCATCGTCCGCCGCCGGGCCGCGGCCCCGCCTGAGTACGGGTACTCAGGCGGGGCCGGGCGGTTCACTGGTCCTGGTTGTCGCCGGGGTCGGCCGGCGCGGCGGGGGCCAGCGGGGTGGACTGCCCGGACTGCCCGGACTGCGTGGACTGCGCGGACGGCGCGGAGCGGCCGACCGGACTGTTCGGGTTGAGCGGGCCGACCGGGTTGCCCGTGCTGCCCGGGGTACTCGCGTTGCCCGGAGTGCTCGGGTTGCCGGGGCTGCTCGGGCGCTGCTTGCCCGAGCCGCTCCCGCAGGTGCCGGTCGGCGAGCCGCTGGGGGTGGCGCAGTTCGGGTCGCGCTTGGGCGGGTCCGGGATGTAGACGGTCGGGAACTCCTTCTCCGGCATGTTCCGGACGGCGTCGCTCATCGCCTGCTCCCAGATCGGGCCCGGGCCGGTCGCGCCGAAGACCTCCTGCTGGTAGTGGCCGCCGATCCGGATGTTCTTCATCGGCACCTTGGTGCCCGGGCTGCCCAGCCAGACCGAGCCGGCCAGGTTGCCGGTGTAGCCGGTGAACCAGGCCGACTTCTTCTCGTCCGTCGTCCCGGTCTTGGCCGCGATCTGCCGGCGGTCGTCCAGCCTGAGGTCCTTGGCGGTGCCCTTCTCCGTCACGCCGAGCAGCACGCTGTTGATCACGTCGGCGGTGTCCGTGGACATCGCCTCGGTGCACTTGGCCGGGCTCACCGGGACGTCCTTGCCGTCCACCGTGGAGATCTTGTTGATCGCCAGCGGCGCGCAGTAGGTGCCGCGGGCGGCGAAGCTCGCGTACACGTTCGCCATCGTCAACGGGCTCACCTCCTGGGTGCCGAGGCCGAGGGCGGGCAGCTCCTGCAACGGGTCACCGCTGGCCTTGCCGGTGACGCCCAGCTTGTTGGCCATCTGCTTGACCGCGCAGAGGCCGATCTCCTGCTCCATCTGCACGAAGTAGGTGTTCACCGAGAGGGCCATCGCCTCCTTGAGCTCGTACGGGCCGACCTCGCGCGCGCTCTCGTTCGGGATGCTGCCCTCCTTCTTGCCCTTGCTCAGGTTCTTCCAGGTGCCGTCGCAGGTCCTCATCGTCGGCCAGTCCATGCGGTTGGGCGAGTCGTACCGCTGGGTGGGCGGCAGGCCGGCCTCCAGGGCGGCGGCGGCCACGATCGGCTTGAAGTTGGAGCCGGGCTGGAAGCCGATGCCGCCGCCCATCGCCGCGTCCACGTTGTAGTTGACGACGGTCTGATTCTTCTCCTTCGCCAGACCGTAGGGGCGGGTCTGCGCCATCGCCAGGATCTTGCCGGTACCGGGCTCGACCATCGTCATCGCCGCCGAGACCGGGTCGGTCACGTACACCTGCTCGGAGACGGCGTTCTGGGCGGCGGCCTGCTTCTCCGGGTCCAGCGTGGTGTAGATGTTGAGGCCGCCGGTGTCCCACAGCTTCTTGCGCTCGGCGGCGCTCTTGCCGAACACCGGGTCCTGCTTGACCACGTGGCGCACGTAGTCGCAGAAGAAGCCCATGCCAGCCTGGGCGGTGATGCAACCGTTCTGCGGGTCCCGGTACTTCAGGCCCAGCGGGGCGGCCTTCGCCTCCTTGGCCTGGTCCGCGGTGATGTGCTTGTTCTCGACCATCTTGTCGATGACGGTGTCCCGGCGCTTCTGCGCGGCCACCGGGTGCAGCTTCGGGTCGTACTGGGACGGGTTCTGCACCAGCCCGGCGAGCATGGCCGCCTCGGGGAGGGCGAGGTCCTTCGCGTCCTTGCTGAAGTAGCGCTGGGCGGCCGCCTGTATGCCGTACGCCTGATGGCCGTAGAAGGTGATGTTCAGGTAGTTGGTGAGGATCTGATCCTTCGTCAGGTCCTCCTCCAGCTTGATGGCGTACCGGAGTTCCTGGATCTTGCGGCCGAGCGTCTTGCGCTGCGCCTCCAGGACGGCCACCGGGTCGTCGCCGGCCTTCTCCACGTTGACGTTCTTCACGTACTGCTGGGTCAGCGTCGACGCGCCCTGGACGGCGGCGCCGCTCTCCGCGTTCTTGGTGATCGCCCGCAGGATGCCCTTGAGGTCGACGGCGCCGTGCTCGTAGAAACGGGCGTCCTCGATGTCCACCTGCGCCTGGCGTATCAGCGGTGACATCTGTTCGGCGGGTATCACCGTGCGGTCCCGCTCGTAGACCTTGGCGATCAGGCCGCCCTTGGCGTCGAAGACCTGTGTGGCCTGCGTCAGCGCCGGCGCCTTGAAGTCGTCGGGGATGCTCTCGAAGCCCTCGGCGCTGCTCTTGGCCCCGAGCCCGACGGCGCCCGCCGCGGGAAGGATGAGGCCGGCCAGCAGGACACCGCCGAGAGTGCAGCAGCCGAGGAACGTGACCGTGTGACCCAGGAATCCGATCGGGGTCTCACGGCGCCGCGGGCGCGGCACCCAGGTGTCGCCCGCGTCCGGGGCAGGTATGCGGCTCTTCGGTGACATAACTGGAACACTACGGCCGCGAATACCGTGCCAGGGCAGGGTGTTGGCGAAGCTTTGTCACAAATCCGCCACAGATTCGGCTCATTCCAGCCGGTCGGACGGGCGCCCGGGTTCGGACAAGGACCGTTCGCCTACGGCCTGTTGCTCCCGCCCGGATGCGCACCCGCCCGCAGCGCCCCGGCTACCGGAGGGTCAGGACGCGCGGGCCGTCCTCGGTGATGGCGACGGTGTGCTCGATGTGCGCGGCGCGGCTGCCGTCCGTGGTGCGCAGCGTCCAGCCGTCCGGGTCGGTGTGGTAGTCGCCCCGGCCGCCCGCCGTCAGCATCGGCTCCAGCGCCAGCACCAGGCCGGGGCGCAGCGGGTAACCCCGGCCCGGGCGGCCCTCGTTGGGCACGTGCGGGTCCTCGTGCATGCTCCGCCCGATGCCGTGCCCACCGAAGCCTTCGAGCAGGCCGTAGCGCCCGGCGCGGGCGACCTTGCCGATGGCGTGCGCGATGTCACCGATCCGGTTGCCGACCACGGCGGCGGCGATCCCGGCCTCCAGGGCGCGCCGGGTGGTGTCGATCAGTGCCGCGTCCTCGGGCCGGGCGGCGCCGACGGTGAAGCTGACGGCGGAGTCCCCGGCCCAGCCGTCCAGGAGGGCGCCGCAGTCGATGCTCACCAGGTCGCCGTCGCGCAGCCGGTAGCCGCCCGGGATGCCGTGCACGACGGCGTCGTTCACCGAGGCGCAGATGACGGCCGGGAACGGCACGGGGGCGAAGGACGGCCGGTAGCCGAGGAACGGCGAGGTGGCCCCGGCCGCCCGCAGCACGCCGTGCGCCACCTCGTCCAGCTCCAGCAGGCTGACGCCCACGGCCGCCGCGTCCTGCACGGCGGCCAGCGCGTCCGCCACCACTCGCCCGGCTTCGCGCATCGCGTCCAGGGCGGCGTCCGACTTGATTTCGACCATGGCGGGTCGTCTCCCCTCGATCCAATTCTTATACCGGTATTTGTATCACGGTCGAAGGTGGGGCGGCCGCGCGGCCTGGACGGGAGCACCGGGGCGGGACACGCGGCATGACCCCGGCAGGGAGGCCCTAGTATCGAAGGCATGGTGAGGACTCCACTGACCCCGTGGGAGCGCGAGCGCGGGGAGCGCTTCGGGGCGCTGCTGCGCGAGGCACGCGGCGCACGCAGCATGGTCGAGGTGGCGGCGGTGGCCGGCGTCTCGGCGGAGACGCTGCGCAAGATCGAGACCGGACGGGCGCCGACGCCGTCGTTCTTCACCATCGCCGCGCTGGCGTTCGCACTGGATCTGTCGCTGGACGAGCTGGCGGCCGTGTGCGCGCTCCCGGAGGACGGCGAAGCCCTGTCGGCGTGACGCCTCAGCGCCTTGACGCCGACGGCTGAGCCCCGACCGGCGCTCCCGGGCGATGGTCCCGGACGGCGGCGGCCCGCCGGGCGCGTACTGCGCCGGGCGGGCCGTCGTAGGGCGGGCCGGTGGCCGTGAGTCGGGCCGGTGGCCGTGGGGCAGGGAGGTGGTCAGCTCACGGAGCTGTTGTAGCTGTCGATGGCGGGCTGGAGTTCCTTGGCCGCGTCGGCCAGGGCCTGCTGGGCGGTCTTGGAACCGGCGATGGTCTGCTCGATGGCGGTCTCGACGCCCTTGCGGGCCTGCGGCATCACGCCGAGCAGGCAGCCGGCGGTGGCCGGGGAGGGCTTGGTGGCCTTGAGCTGCTCGATGGCCGTCTGGAACTGCGGGTACTTGGCGACCCACTCCTTGTCCTTGGGGTCGTCCAGGGACTTGCGGTTGACCGGGAAGTAGCCGGTGCCGGTGTGCCAGGCGGCCTGCTGCTCGGGGGCGGTGACGAACTTCTCGAACTCCCAGGCGGCGCGCTTCTCGGCGTCGGAGTGGCCGGGGCCGCTGATCCACAGCGAGGCGCCGCCGATGACCGGGCCGCCCTGGTCGGCGGCGGCGACCTTGGGGAAGGCCGCGGTGCCGACGGCGAACTTGGCGGCCTCGGTGTAGCCGCGCAGCACGCCGGTGGACTCCAGGTGCATGGCGACGGTGCCGGCCTTGAACGCGGCCTGGGCGTCGTCGGTGTTGCGGCCGGTGTTGGCCGCGTAGCCGCCCTTGACGAGGTCGGCCCACCACTGGACGATCTGCGCGCCCTGGGCGGAGTCGAAGACGGCCTTGCCGGCCTTGTTGCTGCGGCCGTTGTCCTGGTCGCAGTACATGGTGCCGGACTCGGCGAGCAGCTGCTCGACGAACCAGCCGTAGATGGCGGCGCCGAAGCCGTAGCGGACGGTCTTGCCGTCGGCGTCCTTCTTCGTCAGCTTCTTCGCCAGCTCGCCGAGTTCGGCGAGGTCCTTGGGCGGCTGGGCCGGGTCGAGGCCGGCCTCCTTGAAGGCGTCGGCGTTGAGGTAGAGCAGCGGCATGGAGGAGTTGAACGGCATCGAGACGAGCTTGCCGCCGACGGAGTAGTAGTTGCGGATGTTCGGGTCGAGGTCGTCGAGGGCGAAGCCGTCCTTGTCGGCGAAGGCCTGGGCCGGGACGGTCTGCTTGGAGTCGATCATGAACCGGGTGCCGATGTCGTAGACCTGCACCAGGGCGGGGGTGCCCTTCTGCTGCACCGCGGCCTTGTACTTGGCGACCAGGTCGTCGTACTTGCCCTGGAACTGCGCCTTGACCTCGATCTTGCCCTGGTGGGCGGCATTGAACTGGCTGACCAGCCCGGTGAGGACCTCGGCGTTCTTCCCGGTCATCGAGTGCCAGAACTCGACGCCGGTGACGCCCGAGGCCTGGTCGAGCGCCTGGGCGCCGGGGGCGGCGTCGGAGGAGCCGCCGGAGCCGGAGGTGGAGTCGCCGGAGCTACAGGCGGTCAGGGACAGGCCGGCCACCAGCAGGGCCGCGAGCGCGCGGGCACTCTTCTTCACGGGAGGGTTCTCTCTCTGTCGGGAGGGACGTGCTCGAAGGAGCGGGAGGAGGCGGCGCAGCGGGTCAGCGGACGGCGCCCGCGGTGAGACCGCGGACGATGAAGCGCTGGCCGAAGACCACCAGGGCGAGCGTGGGCAGCAGGGAGAGCACGACGCCGGCCAGGATCAGGCCCGGGTCGGACATCTCGGAGTCGCGCAGCGAGGTGAGGCCGATCTGCAGGGTCTGCATGTTCGCCGTGCGGGTGATGATCAGCGGCCAGAAGTACTGGTTCCAGGCGGACAGGAAGACGTAGATCGACAGCGCCGCCAGGGCCGGCTTGTTGAGCGGGACGACGATCCGCCACAGGAACCGCCAGTGGCCCGCGCCGTCGATCCGCGCGGCGTCGCGCAGTTCGCCTGGCAGCTGCCGGAAGGCCTGCCGCAGCATGAAGGTGCCGAAGCCGGAGGCGAGGAAGGGCAGCACCAGGCCGAAGTAGGTGTTCCCGAGCCCCCAGCCGGACAGCGTCAGGTAGTTGGGGATGATGATGGCCTCCCACGGGACCATCAGCGTCGCCAGGAACACCCCGAACACCACGGCCCGCGCCTTGAGCGGCAGGAACACGAAGGCGTACGCGGCGAGGACCGAGGTGAACAGCTGGGCGAGCGTGATGACGGTCGCCACGATCGCCGAGTTGGCGTACTGCCTCGCCAGCGGGACGGTGTCGACGGCGCCGGAGAAGTTCCGCCCGGTGACCGAGTGGGGCACCAGCGCCGGCGGGTAGGAGGAGAGTTCGGACGGGCTCATGAAGGCGCCGGCGATCGCGTAGTACACCGGGAAGGCCACGGTGACGACGGCGACGGCGAGCAGCAGGTAGACGGCGGCGCGGCCGAGCAGGTCGCGCGGCGAGCGGCCGGCCAGGACGCGGGGGCGCGGGCGCGGCGCGGCGGCCCCGTCCTGGGCCCCGGGCCCGGCCTCGGTGGCGGTCACGGTCATGCGTAGTGCACCTTCCGCTCCAGGACGCCGAACTGGACGGCCGTGCAGGCGAGGACGACCACGAGCAGCACCACGGCCTGGGCACTCGCGGTGCCGAAGTCGCTGGAGCCGTAGGCGAAGGCCTTCTCGTAGACGGAGTAGACGAGGGTCCGGGTGGCACCGTCGGGGCCGCCCTTGGTGAGGATGTGGATCTGGCCGAAACTCTGCAGCGAGTGGACGGTGGAGACCACGGTCAGGAAGAACAGGTTCGGGCCGAGCATCGGCACGGTGATCGAACGGGCCAGCCGCAGCCCCGAGGCACCGTCGATCCGCGCGGCCTCCAGGATCTCGCCGGGGATCGAGCCGATGCCGGCGGACAGCACCAGGACGTTGTAGCCGAGGCTCATCCACACCGTGGTGACGGCCACCGAGACCAGCGCGTACCGGGAGTCGGTCAGCCAGCCGATCGGGCCCAGCCCGACGTGCGAGAGCAGGCCGTTGAGCACCCCGCTGGCGGGGTTGAAGAACACCGCGAAGACCACGGACGCGCTGGCCACCGAGAAGGCGAAGGGCAGCGCGAACGCGGAGCGCAGCAGCCGCACGCCCCGGATCCGGTTCTCCAGGAGCAGCACCAGCACCAGCGCGCCCAGCACGCCGGGCACCACGGTGAGCAGCGTGAACAGGGCGGTGGTGACGAGCGTACGCCGGAAGTCCGCCGAGGTCAGCAGCTCGGTGTAGTGCTTCAGCCCGACGTAGCGGGAGGGCGCGCCGAACAGGTCGTTGGCGTGTCCGCTCAGGTAGACGGTCCGTCCCAGCGGGTAGCCGATGAAGAGGACGAAGACCACCAGGGAGGGCAGCAGGAAGGCCCAGGCGAGGCCGTGCTCACCCCAGCGGCTTCGGCGGCCCGGGTGGGGCTTGGTGTGCGGTGCGGTCGGCATGGGTTTGCGCGTCCCGCCTTTCGTTGCGTCGGTTCCGGCCGAAACCGTGTCCTGCCCACACGACGGGTTGGAAACCCCACGGTGAGCAACGGGTGTCGGTGGGATTACGCGTTCGCGTCAGATTCGGCCGGTCGTGGGCGGACGGGCGTTGGGGCGCGTCCCCGGCCGGTCGTGGGCGGGCGAGGTGTGCGGCGCGCCCCCGCCCGTTCCGGTACGCCCTCCGGTGGCCCCGGGCTGTCGGTGGGGCGGGACTGTCGGTGGGGCGTCGTACGGTTCCCGGATGGACGACACCGAATTCGACATCCGGGCCGCGATGGCCGAATCCCTGCGGGGCCGCGCGGGCGCCCGGGCGCTGGTCGAGGGCTTCGCCGCCTACTGGGGCGAGCCGCTGCGGCCCGACGACGGCTTCACCGACGCCGAACTCGACGCCGCCGAAGGGCGCCTGGGCCTGCGGCTGCCGGCCGCGCTGCGCGAGGCGTACCGGCTGTTCGGCCGCCGGGAGGACCTCACCGGCAACCACAACCGACTGCTGCCGCCGGAGGAACTGTTCGTCCTGGAGGGCGCTTTGGTGTACCAGGAGGAGAACCAGGCGTGCGTGCACTGGGGCGTCCTGCTGGCCGACCTCGACCAGGACGATCCGCCGACGGTGGGCCGGCTCGACCTCGCGGACAAGTCGGCGGAGTGCTGGGAGCCCTGGGAGGAGCGCTTCTCGACGGCCGCGGCGGTGATGGTGATGGTGGAGAAGCTTTTGCAGGACGACGAGTTGAGCGTGTTCGCCGAGTCCGGGGCGGAGGTGCCGGAGGGGCTGGCGGAGCTGCCCCGGCTCGGCCGCGGCTGCCGCTGGTTCACCGGGCCGGACGTGCTGGTCGTCGAGCTCAGCGAGGACTTCGTGGTGGCCCGGGCCCGGACCGAGGAGGCCCGGGACGCACTGGCCGAGCAGTGACCTGACGGCCCAACGACGGGGCAATGCCCGGTCGTTGGGCCATCAGTGGGTCAGGCGTTGGCCCAACGGCGGGTAGCCGCCCGGCCGTTGGGCCGCAGGTGGGTCAGGCGGTGGCGCCGCCGTCCAGGACGAGGTCGGCGCCGACGGTGAAGCCCGCCTCGGACGAGGCCAGGTACAGCACCGCGGCGGCGACCTCCTCGACCGCACCCGCCCGGCCGACGGGGAGGCTGTCCTTCATCCGCGCGGCCTTGTCGTCGGCGTTCTCCCCGGGCCGGGTGGACATGCTGGTGTCCACCGGGCCGGGGCTCACCATGGTGATCCGGACGCCGTCCGCGATGTGGTCGAGGGCGGCGCTGCGGGTCAGCGCGGTGACGGCGGCCTTGCTGGCGGCGTAGGCACCGAGGCCGGGCACCCGCATGTGGACGCCGAGGTTGGACGACACGTTGACGATCGCGCCGCCGCCGTGGGCCCGCATGTGGCCGATCTGGTGCTTCATGGCGAGCCAGGTGCCGGTCAGGTTGACCGCGAACACCCGGTGCCACTCGTCCTCGTCGATGTCCGCGACCGGGCCGACGGCGCCGAACACCCCGGCGTTGTTGACGGCGACGTCCAGGCCGCCGAGGAGTTCGACGGTCTCCCGGACCAGCCGGGCGGCGTCCTGACCGTCCGCCACATCGCCCGTCAGCGCGACGGCCTTGCCGCCCGCCCGCTCGATCAGCTCGACCGTCTCGGCGAGCGGGCCCGCGCTGCGGCCCGCGACCGCGACCCGGGCGCCCTCCCGGGCGAAGGCGAGCGCCACGGCCCGTCCGATACCGCTGCCGCCGCCGGTGACCAGGACGGACTTGTCGGTGAAACGCGTGGTCATGAGAGGTGCTCCTTGATCTGGATGGTGCGTTCTGGGGCGGTGTCGGTCTCTGTGGCGGCCTCGGGAGTCGCCCGCGCCAGCGTGGCGACGGCGAGGGCGGTGAGGGCCAGGGCGGCGCCCGCCGCCGCGAAGGCCGTGGCGTAGCAGCCGACCACGCTCGGGCGGGTGGCGGCGAGCGCCATCAGGGCGGCCACCCCGGCGGTGGGGCCGAGTTCCATCGCGGTATTGAGCACGCCCGCGGCAAGGCCGGTCCGTTGGGGCGGCACGCCCGCGGTGGCGAGCACGGCCGCGCCGGCGAAGGCGGCCGCGGCCCCGGCGGGCAGCAGGAGCAGCCCGGGCAGCAGCCCGGTGGCGTAGTCGCTGCCGGGCGCGAGGCCCGCCAACAGGCCGAGCCCGGCCGCCGCGAGGGCGAGCCCTCCGGCGGTGACCGCGACGGCGCCGTAGCGGGCGGTCAGCGGCCCGGCCAGGCGGCCGGCCGTCAGCAGCGCCGCCGCGTACGGCAGGAAGGCGGCGGAGGTGGCCAGCACGCCCCAGCCGCGGACCTGTTGGAGGTAGAGCGCGAGCAGCAGGAAGGTCAGCGCGGTGCCGGCGGCGGTCGCCATGACGGCGGCGAGGGCGGTGGCCCGGCGGCGGTCGGCGAGGAAGCCGGGCGGCAGCAGCGGGTCGGCGGTGCGCCGTTCGACGGCGGCGAAGGCGAGCAGCAGGGCGAGCCCGGCGGCCAGCGGCAGCAGCGTCCCGGGGCTTCGCCAGCCGTGCTCGGTGGACGCCACCAGGCCGTAACTGGCCGCGCAGACACCGGCGGCGGCCAGCACGGCACCGGGCAGGTCCAGGGCCGGCCGGCGGTCGGCAGACGGTCGGCCGGGCGGGTCGGCGGGCGGTCGACCGGCCGGGTCGGCGAGCGGCAGCGAGCCGGAGCGGGCCAGGCCGACGAGGGCGACCAGGACGGGCACCGCGAACAGCCAGCGCCAGGAGACCCAGGCGGCGACGGCTCCGGAGAGCAGGTTGCCCGCCGTGGCGCCGAGCACCGAGAGGCCGCCCCAGGCGGCCATCGCCCGCCGGTAGTCGGCGGGTTCGGGCCGCAGCACCCGGACCACGGCGACCGCCGCCGGGGCGGCCAGGGCCGCGCCGACGCCCTGGGCGAAGCGGCTCGCCAGCAGGACGGGGTAGCCGGGCGCGAGGGCGCAGGCGATCGAGGCGGCGCCGAGCAGGGCCAGGCCCACCCGCAGCAGCCGGCGGCCGCCGTGGCGGTCGGTCAGCCGCCCGCCGAGGAGCAGCAGGGCGCTGAAGGAGAGTCCGTAGGCGGCGCTCAGCAGCAGCACGCCGGACGGACCGAGCCCGAACTCCCGGGCCACCAGGGGCAGCGGCACGGACAGGATCATGATCGTGAAGATCAGCGCGGCCTGCACGCCGCCGAGCAGCGCGAAGCCGGGCCGGTCGGCCGTGGCGACACTCATGGAAACCCCCCTCCTCCACAAAATGACCGTTCGGTCCAGTATTGAGACAGCAAGAGGCGACCTCCACCGTCACCCCACCACCGCCCCACGATCCGCAAATCGATCCGCAAGTCGATCCGTCAGTCGAGCAGCACCAGCGCCTGCTCGGCGGCGTCCCGCACCCGGGACGCGCCGTCGGCCGTCTTCCCCATCACCCGCATGCCCTGCATCAACACCATCAGCATCCGGGCCAGCGCCCGGGGTTCCCGCCCGGCGGGCAGCTCCCCCCGCGCCTCGGCACGCACCAGGGCGGCGGTCAGCACCGTCTCCAGGTGGGCGAGGCTGGCTCCCACCTGGCGGGCCGCCGAGGGATCGTGCGGGGCGAGCTCGACGGCGGTGTTGGTGACGAAGCAGCCGCGCTCCCGGCCGTCCCCGGCCGACTCCGCCGCGAACCGGCGGACCAGCGCGCGGACGGCCGGCAGCACCGGGCCGGGCTGGGAGAGCTCGGCCAGCAGCACCGGGTCGGCCTGCTCGCCGTACCGCTCCAGCGCCCGCAGGAACAGTTCGTGCTTGCTGCCGAAGGTGGCGTAGATGCTCGCCCGGGCGATCCCGAGCTCCTCGACCAGGTCGGCCATCGAGGTGGCCTCGTAGCCGCGCCGCCAGAACAGCTCAAGGGCCGACTGGAGCACCACGTCCGGGTCGAATTCCTTCGTTCGCGCCATGGGTGAACGCTAACCCTTTCCAGAACGATCGGTCAAGATCCTCCCCGAAGGTCGCACACGTGGGATCTGACGGAGCATTGCCAAGTGGACTAGACCAAGGCTACCCTTACCGCCCCGTACCTCCTCCTCCCCCCACAGGAGGCCTTTCCCCATGCCCGCGAACCTTCCCACCTCTCCCCAGCAGGCGGCCGAGGCCGCCCGCCCGCTCGTCCTGACGGCCTTCCGGGTCGTCGTCGGACTGCTCTTCGCCTGCCACGGCGCCGCCTCGCTCTTCGGCGTCCTCGGTGGCGCCAAGGGCGGCGGCACCGTCCCGCTCGGCCAGTGGCCCGGCTGGTGGGCCGCGCTGATCCAACTGGTCGGCGGCGCCCTGGTACTGCTCGGCGTCGGCACCCGGACCGCCGCCCTGCTCTGCTCCGGCTCGATGGCGTACGCCTACTTCACCGTCCACCAGGAGCACTCCCTACTACCGCTGCAGAACGGTGGCGAACCCTCCGTCATGTTCTGCTGGGCCTTCCTCGCCATCGCGGTGCTCGGCTCCGGCCCGTACGCCCTGGACCGGCTGCTGATCCGGCGCACCACGGCCGAGCCGGCCGCCCAGCCCGCCCCGGCCGGGGCACACCCGGGCCAGACCGGCTGAGCGCCCCCGGCCCGGCGGACGGCTGAGAACCGGACCGGCGGACAGCTCGACGGACGGCACGACGGACTGACTGTGCGGGGTCAGTCCGTCGACGGCCCCGGTCGTGGCCCGGGCCGCGTCCGCCCGTCCTCACACCACGGTCGGCAGCGGCGGTTCGACCGCGAGCGGAGCGGTGGAGCGGGCCCGGTGCTGGGCGGCCCACGCGGTGAGGGCCACCGTGCAGGCGTGGTCCAGGTGGCGCAGCCCGGACCAGTCGAGTTCCACCGGCCGGTCGGCCGGCAGCCGTTCCAGGGCGTCCAGCAGCCGGGGCAGCCGCAGGAAGGTCGCGTTGCCGCTGAGCCGGACGCGCTGCAGGGCCTCGCCGGACGGCAGGACCAGTTCCTCCAGGCCGATCTGCAGGTGCGAGGTCTGCCAGGCGGACTTGGCCACGGCCAGGCCGATGCCGATCAGCACACCCTCGAACAGGTCGGTGGCGATGATGGCGCCCGCGGTCACCGCGAGCACCAGCGCCTCGCCCCGGTGGCCGCGGCAGAGCGCGGCGATCCGCCGCAGCGGGACGAGCTTGGCGCCGGCGTGGACCAGGACGGCGGCCAGCGCGGTGAGCGGGACGAGCCCGAGCACGCCGGGCAGCAGCGCGGTGAACAGCAGCAGCCAGAGCCCGTGCAGGGTGCGCGAGGCCTTGGTCCGCGCCCCCGCCTGGACGTTGGCCGCGCTGCGGACGATCACCGCGGTCATCGGAAGGGCGCCGAGCAGCCCGCAGACGGTGTTGCCGATGCCCTGGGAGGTCAGCTCGCGGTCGTAGTCGGTGCGCCGGCCGTGGTGCATCCGGTCGACGGCGGCGGCGCTGAACAGCGTCTCGGCGGAGGCGATCAGGGTGAAGGCGACGACCGTACCGAGGCCGGCGGTGCCCGCCACCGCGCCGAGCGCGGCACGGTCGGGCAGGTGGACGACGTCGAGCAGGCCGGACACCCGGACCCTCGCCACCGGCAGGTCGACGGCGGCCGTGACGGCGGCGGCCAGCCCGACCGCGGCCAGCGGCGCGGGGACGCCGCGGGCGACGCGCCCGGGCAGGTACTTCCAGCCGACCAGCACGAGCAGGGTGGCCAGGCCCAGGGCGACCGCGCTCGGGTTGGCCACGCCGGTGACCACGTCCGCCAGCAGGTCGGGCAGTCCGGCGATCTTCTCCGGTCCGGTGGCCGGGGCGCGGCGGTCGGCGAGCGCGTACAGCTGGCCGAACAGCAGGGTCAACCCGATGCCGGCCAGCATGCCGTGCACCACCGAGGCGGACATCGCCCGGAACCAGCGGCCGAGCCGGAGCGCTCCCATCGCGATCTGGAGCAGCCCGGTGCCGAGGACGAGCAGGCCGAGGGCGGTGACGCCGAAGCGCTGGACGGCCTCGTAGACCAGGACGGTCAGCCCGGCGGCCGGGCCGCTGACCTGGAGGCTGCTGCCGGGCAGGACGCCGACGACCAGGCCGCCGACGATGCCGGTGACCAGACCCAGCTCGGCGGGGACGCCGGAGGCGACCGCCACCCCGACGCACAGCGGCAGGGCGACCAGGAACACCACCAGCGAGGCGGGCAGGTCGTAGCGCCAGGGGACGGCGCGCAGCACGGCGAGCGGGGGCCGGCGGCGGCCCGGCGGGGCGGCCTTGCCGGGGTGGCCCGGCGGGGCCTTGCGGCGGCGGGGCGTTCGGCTCACCCGGTCACCACCGGGGGGCGGGCAGGGAGACAGCGCATGGCGGCGTTCCTTTCGCGGGGCCCCCCCCCCGGGGGCGCCCCCCCCCGGGGGGGGGTGTCTAAGGGGGGGGGTGGGGGGCTCGGGGGGGGGGGGTCGGAGCGGGCACCCGGCGCCCCGCGGGGGGGGGGGGCGCGGCCCCCGCTTGGGGGGGCGGGGGGGCCCCCCCCCCGCGGGCGGCCCCCCCCCGTCACAGGGGGGTGAGGAAGTCGCGGGGGGTGAGCAGGTCGCGGGGCGGTGAGCAGGTCGCGGGGGGGGGCGACAGCGGTACGGCCGCAGGTCCGGGCGGACCGGACGGCGGCGGGTGTCGGGTCGGTGCGGCCAGGGGGTGCGTCCCTCGCTCGGGTGCGGCGGACCGGGCGCGCTGGTCCTGGACGGGACCGGCCGCCGGAGCTCCCCCGCTCCCGGACCGTCCCGAATCCCCCTTGCCGCGGCCTCAGTTGGACATCACGGGCCCGGCGTGCCACCGACGGTACCCAGGGGTGCGGGGTGGGCCGACCTCGGGCACCGTCCCTTCACCCGCACTGCACACCGGCCGCGCTTTCCGCCGCGGAACGGCCGGTTCCCCGGGTACACCAGCACGATCGGCGCCCACTTGTACGAACCCGGCTCCGCCTCCCCTCCCCCGGACGGCCGCAGCGACCTGCGGTTTCATCCCCTGGGCCGGCTTCCACATTCTGTTGAACCTCCCCTTGACGCCCCGCCGAGCCCAGCCGTACGGTATTTCCGCATACAGAAACCGTTCTTCCGTATGGTGGAATTCTGGAGATGAGCCCTCCGACCCACTGCGGGCCGACGCAGGAGAAACCCGATGCCTCGTATGACAGCCGCCCGCGCGGCCGTGGAGATCCTCAAGCTCGAAGGCGTTGAGGTCGCGTTCGGCGTGCCGGGCGCAGCCATCAACCCCTTCTACGCCGCGCTCAAGGCCTCCGGCGGGATCAGGCACACGCTGGCCCGGCACGTCGAGGGCGCCTCCCACATGGCCGAGGGCTACACCCGCGCCAAGGCCGGCAACATCGGCGTCTGCATCGGCACCTCGGGCCCGGCCGGCACCGACATGATCACCGGCCTGTACTCGGCGATCGCCGACTCCGTCCCGATCCTGTGCATCACCGGCCAGGCCCCCGTCGCCCGCCTGCACAAGGAGGACTTCCAGGCCGTCGACATCGCCTCGATCGCCAAGCCCGTCACCAAGGCCGCCACCACCGTGCTGGAGGCCGCACAGGTCCCCGGCGTGTTCCAGCAGGCCTTCCACCTGATGCGCTCCGGCCGTCCGGGCCCGGTCCTGATCGACCTGCCGATCGACGTCCAGCTGACCGAGATCGACTTCGACCCCGAGGCCTACCAGCCGCTCCCCGTCTACAAGCCGGCCGCCAACCGGATCCAGATCGAGAAGGCCCTCACGCTGCTCCAGGCGTCCGAGCGCCCGCTGATCGTCGCCGGCGGCGGCGTCATCAACGCCGACGCCGCCGAGCTGCTGCGGGAGTTCGCCGAGCTGACCGGCGTCCCGGTGGTCCCGACCCTGATGGGCTGGGGCATCGTCCCCGACGACCACGAGCTGAACGCCGGCATGGTCGGCCTGCAGACCTCGCACCGCTACGGGAACGAGAACTTCCTCGCCTCCGACTTCGTCCTGGGCATCGGCAACCGCTGGGCCAACCGCCACACCGGCGGCCTGGACGTCTACACCGCGGGCCGCACGTTCGTCCACGTCGACGTCGAGCCCACCCAGATCGGCAGGATCTTCGCCCCCGACCTCGGCATCGCCTCCGACGCCAAGGCCGCGCTGGAACTCTTCCTCCAGGTCGCCCAGGAGCTCAAGGCCGCCGGGCGGCTCAAGGACCGCAGCGAGTGGGCCGCCGCCACCCAGGACCGCAAGGCCCGGCTCCAGCGCCGCACCCACTTCGACGACGTGCCGCTCAAGCCGCAGCGCGTCTACGAGGAGATGAACAAGGCGTTCGGCCCGGACACCCGCTACGTCACCACCATCGGCCTCTCCCAGATCGCCGGCGCGCAGCTGCTGCACGTCTACCGGCCGCGGCACTGGATCAACTGCGGCCAGGCCGGCCCGCTCGGCTGGACCATCCCGGCCGCGCTCGGCGTCGCCACCGCCGACCCCGAGGGCCAGGTCGTCGCGCTCTCCGGCGACTACGACTTCCAGTTCATGGTCGAGGAGCTGGCCGTCGGCGCCCAGCACCGCATCCCGTACGTCCACGTGCTCGTGAACAACGCGTACCTGGGCCTGATCCGCCAGGCGCAGCGCACCTTCGACATCGACTTCCAGGTCAAGCTGGAGTTCGAGAACATCAACGCGCCGGAGCTGGGCGTCTACGGCGTGGACCACGTCCGGGTCGCCGAGGGCCTGGGCTGCAAGGCGATCCGGGTCACCGAGCCCGAGGGCCTGCTGCCGGCCTTCGAGGAGGCCAAGAAGCTCGCCGCCGAGTTCCGCGTCCCGGTCGTCGTCGAGGCGATCCTGGAGCGGGTCACCAACATCTCGATGGCCGCCGCCGACATCGACAAGGTCAACGAGTGGGAGGAGATCGCCACCCTCCCCGAGCACGCGCCGACCGCCGTCAAGCCGCTGGCGCTCTGAGCCCGCCGTGGGCCACTCGGGGCGGGCGCCGTGCTGCGCCCCGCCCCGAGTGGCCCGCGAACCCACCGGGTACCAACCGGGTGACGCCCGCACGCGACCGCCCAGCCGCGACCGCCGCGCACGGGCCCGGAACCCCGGGAGAGACACCATGCCCTTCACCATGGACAGGGCCGAGCGCGAGCGGTTCCTCGCCGCACCGCGCGTCGGCGTGCTGGCCGTCGACTCCGGCACCGGACCGGACCGGGGCCCGCTGGCCGTACCGGTCTGGTACTCCTACGTCCCGGGCGGCCTGCTCACCGTCATCACCGGCCGCGACTCCGTCAAAGCCCGACGGATCCGGGCCGCCGGGCGGTTCACCCTCTGTGCCCAGCACGAGCAGCACCCGGCCGCGTACGTGAGCGTCGAGGGCCCGGTGGTGGCGATCGAGGACCGGCTCGACCCTGACGAGTGGGCCGCCCTCGCGAACCGCTACCTGCCGCCCGAGGCCGCGCGCGACTACCTCGCCTCCGCCCGGGAACAGTTGGCCGCCGACATCACGCTCCGGATGCGCCCCGAGCACTGGTCGAGCGCCGACTTCTCCGCCTTCGGGGCCGATCTGCCGGAAGACCGGTAGGTCGGGCCCGGTCCAGGTGGTCGCGGCCACTACGGTGGCTCGGCGAGACTCCGTTCCACACACCTGCCGAAAGGACCACCACCGTGAGCCTGTACGACATCCCGCTGCGCACCCTCACCGGCGAGCCCACCTCGCTGGCCGAGTACAAGGGCAAGGCGCTGCTGATCGTCAACGTCGCCTCCAAGTGCGGCCTGACCCCGCAGTACACCGGCCTGGAGAAGCTCCAGCAGCGGTACGCCGCGCGCGGGTTCACCGTGCTGGGCTTCCCCTGCAACCAGTTCGCCGGGCAGGAGCCGGGCAGCGCCGAGGAGATCCAGACCTTCTGCTCCACCACCTACGGCGTCACCTTCCCGCTGTTCGAGAAGATCGACGTCAACGGCGACGACCGGCACCCGCTGTACCGGCAGCTGACCCAGGTCGCCGACGCCGAGGGCGAAACCGGTGACGTCAGCTGGAACTTCGAGAAGTTCCTGGTCTCCCCCGACGGCACCGTGGCCGCCCGCCTGCGGCCGCGCGTCGAGCCGGAGTCGGCCGAGCTGACCGCCGCGATCGAAGCCGTCCTGCCGGCCTGATCCCCCCGCCGACGGACCGGCCGGCATCACCCACTGGCGCTGCTGATCCCAGCCCTCCATCGGTGTCCACTCGTGCTCCAGGATCGAGTAGGTGATCGAGTCGCGCCAGGCGCCGTGGACGAAGACGTGATCGCGGATCCGCCCCTCCTCGGTCATCCCGGCACGGAGAAGTGTTCGCGCGGATGCCTCGTTGAGCGGAGAGCGAGCGGCCCAGATGCGGTGCAGTCCCAGGACGTCGAAGCCGAGCGCGCACAGCAGATGGACGGTCGCCGTGCCGAGGCCCTTGCCCCACTCGGCGGGATGGAGGGCGAAGCCGATGGTGGCGGCCTGCTGCGGCTCGGTGGCCAATCGGGCGTAGCCGATCAGCCGATGCTCACCGAGGTGGGTGACAGCAAGGCCGTACTCGGTCCTCGGGCCGTCCTTCGCCGTCATCCTTACCCCGGTCCTCGCCCCTTGGGGCGGAGCACATTGGCGCGTTGGATATCCCAAGGGCTGCCCAACGCGCCGCCCTCGACCGGGGGGTCGAGGGCCAGTCATCTGGTGATCGCGGAGAGCCGCCTTCGCAGGGGCTCCTCCAGGTCGAGGTTGTCGCCTCGAGTAATGGTCTGCAGCAGTTCAGTGATGACGACAAGTTCGGCAAACTGCCCGGCTGGCGTGTCGAGGATGTGGGCGAGTCGGTGACGGACCTGGGCGGCGGTGTCCGGCACGAGGACGCTGTACGAGTACAACAGTGCCGCGTCGTACCCGGCAGGCGCGACGCCCCAGCCTTCCCAGTCGAGGACGGTGAGGGTCGGGCCCGTGAGGTTGGCCCAGTGCAGGTCACCGTGGGCCGTCGTCCAGGCAGGCACCCTGGTGTCGATCGGGATGCCCAAGTACTGGGGCATGGCGCGGTCCAGGTATTCCTGCCGGACCGCCACCCGGTCGCTGGGGACGGCGGCGATGGCGTCGAGGGCGGTGCTGAGCCCGTCCCACCAGGTGTGGTCCAGGTCAGGTGGTTCCCGGAGGATCGGCTCGTGGGTGGCGATGGTGGAGGCGGTGATCTTGTCGTACAGCTCCGCCAGGTAGCCGTGCTCGCCCTCGGTCCAGGTACGCCGCTCCCGCAGGCGTGGCCTGGGTACCGCAGGAGGCATGAGCCGTTCCGCCTCCTGCGGTCCCTCCCAGAGCTTTCCGCCGGCCTTGTCGGCAGGGGCCGACACCAGGCGGAGCCAGCCCTCGCCGGTCGCCGTGGCAACCGGGCGGCTGAGGGTGCGTCCACGCCAGCCCCACGCTTCGCGGGAACCAATCGGCCTCGCGTTGAAAACGGTTGCTGCTACGGCGTGCATCTCACGCATCCGCCTGGCGGTGTCCGGCTCAGGTTCCGAGTACATCAACGACCCTTCGGAGTACGTCCGGAGACAACGGCGGTCGGCCAACAGCTTCGACGGCCCCCATCCAGTGTTCCGGGTTCCCCGTCGACAGGAGTACACGCTTCACCCCTGGGGCTGAAGCAACGACGGCGAGGGCGGTCTCGGCACTGGTCTTGCCCGGGGCGATCAGCTCGGACAGTTCAGGAGTGGCCAGGCCCGGGATCTCACCGCCGTGGAGCGGGGCGGAGGCGAACACCTCCAGCCCCGCAGCCAGGGCATCGGCCAACGGGCCGTGACCGTCGAGAGCCTGGGCGATGGGCGCGAGGTGGACAAGGGAGACCGGGAGCTGGATGGCCCACAGGTGATGATTCGGCCCGCCGGCCTTGGTCGCGAGTTCGATCAGCGCGGGTACGTCGAAGAGACCGCTGCTGAAGCCGCGCCAGGTCGCTACTCCGTAGGCGCTGATGATCTGTTGGCTGCACGCCTCCTCCAGAGCCAGGAAGGCGTTGTAGAGCCGGCCGGTGATCTCGCCGTCCGGGCAGGCGTGCTCGGGGTTGTGGACGAACACCAGGTCGGGTACCCGGCTGAGCATGAGCTTGGAGCGCGTGAGCTGCCAGGCGATGTAGTCCGGGGTGAGGCAGTACCCGCGCTGGGCGTCCGCCGCGGACAGGGCACCGGCTCGTACCCCGATGTGCCTGGTGCCGGCCGGGACGAAGCCCACCTTCGTGGAGACGCACAGATTCGGGTAGGCAGCCAGAGCCACTGCGAGCGACGCCTCCGCCCGGCCGCCTGCGTAGTTGGGCGCCGTGTCCACCCAGTCGGCACCTCGGGAGGCGGCCATCAACGCTGCCTCGGCCACATCGAGGCAACGGTAGGTGCCGAGGCCCAGCCGGGCGGTCATCGTAGGCCTCCGATCGCGGCGGCCTGGCCGTCGACCAGCTCCGTCACGACACCGGCCGCCTGTCCGAGAGCAACGCCCGCGGCCTGCGCGAGATCGGCCAGCCGGTGAGGTTCCCCATCGGCGAGGAGCGCGAGCATCGGCTCGGCCCTGGCGGCAAACGTCCACTCCTCGCCGCCGGCGGTCAACCGGACGGTGTCGTCGGGCAGAGCCCTGAGCACGGGCCGCGTGGTGACCAGGCGTACCTGCAGGTCGGCATCCGGCGGGGCCGCCATGATGTGGGGCAGCGACGGCACGAGCCGGGCTCGCTCGGTGGCGTCGCGAGCGGAGGAGAAGCGGGCGATCAGGTCGTCGCTCTCCAGCTCGGTCGCGATGAGCTTGCCGATTGTGTCGAGGAAGGCGCGCTGCTCCTCGGCGGCCCCGAAGCGCGGGACGTCCGCCCGGACGGTCTCGTGGGCACGCAACATCTCCGACAGCCAGGTGATCAAGTCGGCACCCGTCGTACTCTGCAGCCCGCACGTGACGTGCAGCGAGTGCTGGCCCTCGGAGGCGGCGACGGCGTGCCACCAGCCCCGAGGCAGATAGAGCACATCGCCAGCGGTGAGAACCAGATCAGCGACGGGCTCTTCGGGCGGCGGCTCGGGCGTCTCGACGTCACGGTGCATCGGCACCGTGCGGGTGGGACCGTAGATGCGCCAGCGCTTCGCGCCGTCGAGCTGGACGACGACCACGTCGTGATCGTCCCAGTGGACGCCGAAGCCCTCGATCCCGGTCCAGGAGGCGTACAGGTTGACCTGCACGCCGGTTCGCAGCCGGCGCTCAAGCTGGCTGGCCAGAGCACCGATGCCGGGGTGAAGTTCCTCGACGGCGTCCAGGACCAGCGTGGCACCCTCGGCGAGCCTCTTGTGCAGCTCGGAGGGCTGGAGCTGGTACCAGACGGTGCTCCGCCGGGTGGTGATCGGCCGGGAGTACGTGTGCGCGGGCACCTGCTCCCCATTGGCGGCGAGGCGGAAGCGAGGCGGTTCGAACCGGTGGTGGGTCAGGATGGTGTTGAGGTCATCCCAACTCATGAGTCCGGCGAGCGACGCGGATTCGCCGCGTGCGACCTTGAAGCTGCGGCCGAGCGTCTGGGCGAGGAAGCCATCCCCGCCCAGACGCTCAACCACCGAGAAATGCTCGGCGGTCATCGTGATACAGCCGTCAGTCGTTGGTGTCGGTTCGGCCGGTGGAGCCGCCGTCCGACGGCTGCTCGCCACGCGAGCGGGCCGCGGCGACCTTCGTACGGGCGACCAGCAGGCCGTCGCCCTCCGGCTCGGTGCTGGTCGTCAGGTTCTCGGGCATGAAGCACTCCTTCAGGATCACGGGGCGGGCGGCTGCCCAGCCCCCGTCGTTGGTGCAGCGATGGATCCGTTGCCAGGACAAGCCGCTGGCAAGGACCCTCAGGTGCTTGTGCCGCACGGCTGTTGACCAGCGCGGCCACCTGCATCCCCCCAAGCCCGCGTCGGGGCGGGAGGAGGTCTTGTCAGGCACTCGGCAGCACGCGAAAGCCGAACGGGGCAGGGGTGACCGCTTGGCGAGTGGTGACGGACATGAGTGCGGACCTTTCACCGGGACGAGGTCGGCAGCGGGCCGATTCGCGCCGGGATTCACCCGGCAGGTATCTACAGAACCGCCTCCAACGCCGGTGAACCAGAGCAGAATTGAAGCGGAAATGAGGCATCCGTGCTGCAAATGCGGGCATGACCTGGCCTGTTATGGCTGCAGACGAACTGACGTACCTCTGGAGGACGCGCGATGGCATCCAGGAGGTCCCGGCTGATCCAGCGCAGGGAGGCGGTCGGCCACACCCAGGAATCCCTGGCTGAAGCCCTCGATGTGGACCGTACGACCGTGGGGCGATGGGAGAGCGGCAGGGGTGCCCCACAGCCCTGGATGCGGCCGAAGCTCGCCCGCGCCCTGGAACTCTCGGTCGACCAGTTGGCCGACCTGCTGGCAGCATCCCCTGCAGCCGCCAAAGCAGTTCCACCGCTCAGCAGCGTCGGCGAAGCGTCGCTTCCTGTGCCTGACCTGCGCACGGAACGCCACAACGATCTCGTAATGGCCGTGGCAACCGACTCGGCGGAGTCCGCGTTCTTCCTCCGCTTCGCAAGCGCCTCCAACGTGGATGACACGCTGCTCGAACAGATCGACGCGGACATCGCGAGGCTGGCAGGGGACTATGTGAGCAAACCGGTGTCCGAGCTCTTCCACGACATCGGGACCCTCCGGCGAGGAGTGTTCGACTTACTCCGAGGCCGCCAACACCCGTACCAGACAAGCCATCTCTACCTGCAGGCCGGGCGCCTCTGCGGCCTGGCCACTCATGTCGCCCTCGACCTCGGCCAGTACACGGCCGCAGCTACGCATTCGCGAACGGCCTGGCGTTGCGCGGAGTCAGCCGGCCACAACGGTCTCCGGGCCTGGATCCGATCCGTCCAGTCCCTGATCGCCTACTGGCAGCAGGACCACCGCCAGGCCGCCGAGCTGGCCAGAGCCGGACTGCCGTACGCGGACAGCGGGACGATCGCAGCTCGTCTGCTCAGTCTCGAAGCACGGGCCACCGCCGCGCTCGGAGACAGCGCGAGCGCGCTACGAGCCGTGGAAGCTGCCGAGGCGGCGCGGAGCACAGTAGCCGCCGTGGATCTTCCCGGTGTGTTCACGTTTCCCGAGGCCAAGCAGTGGACCTACGCCGGCACCGCCCTCCTTGCCCTGGGCGCCCGGTCGCATGTGAACCGCGCCATCGAGGCGTCCTCCAGGGCCATCGACCTGTACGAGTCCGCACCGCGGCAGGAACAGTCCTCCGGTGACCTGCTGGCCGCCCGCCTTGACCTCGCCAACGCCCACCTCGCCCACGGCGACCTCGACGGCGTGCAGGAGAAGCTCTCGGTGGTGCTGGACGCCGCACCGGACCGGCGAACAGCGAGCATCTCCAGCCGCCTTCGGGCGCTGAGCGTCCGTCTTGCCGAGCCCGCCTACGCAGGCTCCCCGATCGTCCTGAGTCTCCGTGAGAATGTCAGAGAAGCCTGCTCTCGACCCGCACTCACGAATCCTCCGGAGCTGCCCCAGTGACGAGCAACACCGCACAGCAGGACGCCGCAATCGCCGACAAGTCCATCCTCGCGAACAGCGCCTACGCCGACGGACGCCACTTGGCCGCCCGCCAGTCCATCTACCGGTGGCAGCAACCGCATTACGACCTGCCCGGGATCGTCCTCGAAGAGCTGGCCGGCACAAGCGGGATCGTCCTCGACGTCGGCTGCGGCAACGGCAAGTTCGTCAGTCGCCTGCACAAGGACCGTCCGGACCTTCAGGTCATCGGGATGGACATCTCGGCGGGCATCCTCGCCGACGTCGAGAAGCCGGTTCTGGTGGCCGACGCCCAGTTCCTGCCCTTCGCCGACAAAAGCGCCGACGCCTTGTTGGCCCTGCACATGCTGTACCACGTCAGCGATATCGAGGCCACGATCAAGGAGCTGGCCCGCGTCCTCCGACCTGGCGGTGTGCTCATCGCCTCGACCAACAGCGACACCGATAAACAGGAGTTGGACCGGCTCTGGGCCCGGGCCGCAGGCGACATCCTCGGGATCCCCGAGGGCCCGGCGCGGGTCTCCCTCAGCTCCCGCTTCTCCCTGGAGAAGGCCCCCGGCTACCTCGGGACAGCGTTCAAGGACATCCGGGTGCGGGAACTACCTGGCGCCATCGAGATCACCGATCCTGCGCCGATCGTTTCCCACCTCGCCTCCTACGAAGCGTGGGCTGACCAATGCGGCGTCCCTTTCCGCGAGACGGTCAGTCGGGCAGCAGAGATCGCTGCCGCCGCCATCAAGACAGAAGGCTCATTCAAGATCACGTGCCTCGGTGGCATTCTGACCTGCAGGCGGTAAGACGGCCAAGCGAGGTGGTCGCTGCCTAAAATGACAAGGTGATTTCCTCACGCCATCATGACTGCTCTGACTCATCCGGCCTCCTCCAGGGCGGAAAGAGCAGTCATTCATATGCCTTCTTTGTGTCTCGGATGAAATTAGGATGATTGCCGCTGTGCAGCTCTATCCACGCGGTTCCCGCATCCATCTTTCCAATCTCGGCGCAGAGACTTCCAAGTGGCCCCGCCTACTGGCTCGATAATGTGAGCCAGTCCAGATCTGCTGATCGCAGCCGCTGTGGCGTCGGCCTATGACGATGTGTTACATGGCGTCGGCCTGCTGCGTACTTGCTAGACAGAAGGCGGTCCCCGGCCTTCACCTCCAGCTTGCTCCCCTCGGCCATGCCCCCTTCTCCCGGTCGACACGGCGTCTACTCGCATTGGTCATTTCATGACGAACCTTCACGTTGTCATCGCCATTCAAGAAGAAGAGCCGACACCGTCGTCACCCGCCTGCGGCCCCGGGTCGAGCCGGAGTCGGCCGAGCTGACCGCCGCGATCGAGGCCGTCCTGCCGGCCTGATCCCCCCGCCGACGGACCGGCCCCAGGCACCCGCCCGGGGCCGGTCCGTCGTTTCCCGGGGAGTGGATGCGCCGGGCGGCTGCGGCCTAGATGATCGGGGGCCGGCCGAGCCGGGTCATGGTCCACACCGTGCGCCAGCGCATCGGCTTGCGCCGACCGCACGGTGTGCGCCAGCCCTCGGCGAAGCCCGAGAACCAGGCCTTCAACCCGGTGGCGTTCCTGGTGCGGGCGACCGTGAGCGCGACCCACACGCCGAGGTAGACCGGCACCAGCAGCGCGGGCAGGTGGCGGCGCGCGAGGTACACGCGGTTGCGGGCGTTCACCCGGTAGAAGAACGCGTGCCGGGTCGGGCTGGTCCGAGGGTGCTGCAGCAGCAGCTCCGGTGCGTACAACACCCGCCAGTCCGCGTCGAGTGCCCGCCAGGCCATGTCGGTCTCCTCGTGCGCGAAGAAGAACGCGTCCGGCCAGTCCCCGACCTGCCGCAGCATCTTCGTCGACAGACCATGGCCGCCGCCGAGGAAGCTGGTCACCTCGCCACCGCGCATCGGATCGCCGGCCCGCAGCCGGGGAACGTGGCGGCGCTGGGTAAGCCCGGTCTCGTCGGCGATCCGGAAGGACACGATGCCCAGCCCGGGGTCCGCCTCGTACAGCGCCTCGATCCTCGCGAACACGTCGTCGGCGACGAGCAGGCCGTCGTCGTCCAGGTCGATCACCACGTCCACGTCACGCAGGTGCTCCAGCGCCACGTTCCGGCCACCGGTCACCCCGAGGTTCTCGGCCAGCTCGACGCCTTCCACCCACGGCGGCAGCTCCGGCAACGGGCAGCCCTGGGCGACCACCACCGTCCGCGCCGGCCTGACGGTCTGCATCTCCACCGAGGCCAGCAGCTCGGCCAGTTCCTTCGGCCGCGTGCCCATGGTCAGGACTGCCACGCCCAGCTTGACGCCCACCGAAACTCATCCCTTCGAGGAAGCACACATGACCCAACGAACGCACCACTCGGGTGCCGCACCGCTCGGGGAACTCGCCGAGAGGCGGATGCTTCCGGACCACCAGGTCATGGACCAGCCCACACTGAACCGGATCGCCGGGATGCGGCCCGAGGTCTCCGCCGCGCCGCCCACCCTGCCACACTCGCCACTCATGTCGGTACCGGACGTCACCTGGTACTACCAGTCTGCGAACTGCGAAAACGCACCAGAAGGGGGCCCTGTCGGCGACCGACAGGGCCCCTCTCATCGCTGCGCAGCACCCCGTTCCGGAACGGGCGAAGATCAGCCCGTACCGAAGCGTGGGCGAGGGCGTATCACTCGCCGTCGGTGCCTACCGGGACCTGGTCCTCCCGGATAATGACGTGCTCCTCACCGTCGACCGTGATTTCAGTGCCTGCGTACGTGCCAGACGGAGTCTTGTCCTTGCTGTCCTCAGCCATGTCTCCTCCTTCAGTTCGACACGTTGTCGACCCGCACCGATCCTGCCATGACTGACAGTCACCGAACTATCAGCCTTGACAGATCAGAGGGAGCCCTGTCGATGCCGACTAGTCGACAGCATTCGCGACCTGATGGAACGTCAGAATTTCGAGAAGTCCACGTCACAGCAACAGGCGCGTCCCCGGCGGGAGTTCACCGGAACCGGCAGCATGGTGCAGGTGCGCAAGCAGGGTCGTGCGCAGGGCCTCCGCCGCTCGGGTCAGCGGCACCTCGTGGCCGTGTGCGACGGCGATGGTGCGGCCCAGGCCCGGGGCGGCGAAGGGTGTGACCGCGAGGCCCGAGCGGGCTGCGACCATTCCGGGGACGACCGCGGGGCCGAGTCCGGCCCGGACGAAGCCGAGGACGGCGTCCATCTCGCCGCCCTCCACCGCGAACTCCGGCTCGAAGCCGGCCGCCCGGCAGGCCGCCAGGGTCGCCTCCCGGACGTCGTAGCCCTCCCGGAACATCACCAGCGGGCGCCCCCGCAGCTCTGCCACCCGCGCCTTGCGCCGGGTCTGCCGCTCGGCGGAGACCAGCACCAGTTCCTCGTGCAGCAGCTCGGTGACGGCCAGCGCCGGCGCGGCCTCCCCGCTCGGCGGGGTGATGATCAGCGCGAGGTCCAGCTCCCCCGCCGCCAGCGAGCGGACCAGGTCGCGCGAGCCGCCTTCCCGGACCGCCAGCGCCACCCCCGGGTGGCGGTCCCGGAACACCCGCAGCACGTCCGGCACCAGGCTGGTGCACAGGCTCGGCGGCGCGCCGAGCCGGACCCGGCCGCGGCGCAGCTGGACCGTCTCCTGGACGGCCAGCCGGGCGCTCTCGGTGTCCGCGAGGATGCGCCGGGCCAGTGGCAGCAGCGCCTCCCCGGCGTCGGTCAGGGCGATGTTGCCCCGGGTGCGGTGGAACAGCTCGGCGCCCAACTCCCTTTCCAGCGAACGGATCTGCTGGGAGAGCGAGGGCTGGGCGACGTGTGCCGCCTCGGCGGCCCGGGTGAAGTGCCGGGTCTCGGCGACGGCCAGGAAGTAGCGGAGTTGCTGGAGCTGCACCCGACCAGGATAGGCCGCATCGATAGGCCACAGCTATCGTCACGAGCCGCAGCATGTCTTGGACGCACCCTGGTGGCCGTCCCTACCGTTGCAGCCATGACAACCGCGACTCGGACGGCCCGGCATCCGTCCACCCTGGCGACGCTCTGGCGGTCGACCGTCG
Organism: Kitasatospora sp. NPDC059812; assembly: GCF_042732075.1. NCBI lineage: Bacteria > Bacillati > Actinomycetota > Actinomycetes > Kitasatosporales > Streptomycetaceae > Kitasatospora > Kitasatospora sp. NPDC059812. The sequence goes on along the minus strand of NZ_JBHWIO010000085.1, from coordinate 3,436 downwards.
GCAAGAAGGCGGTCATGGCCGTCACCGGACTGGCCATGCTGCTCTACCTGGTCGCGCACATGCTGGGCAACCTCAAGGTGTTCGCCGGCCCGGACGACATCAACGGCTACGCGGCCTGGCTGCGCACCATCGGACAGCCGTTCCTGGGCCACGAGTGGTTCCTGTGGATCGCCCGCTTCGGCCTGCTGGCCGCCGTCGTGCTGCACGGCGTCTCGGCCTACCAGCTCAGCCGCCGCGACCTCGCCGCCCGGCCGAGCAAGTACGTCCACAAGCGCCGCCGGGCGAGCTACGCGACCCGGACCATGCGCTGGGGCGGGGTGATCCTGGCACTGTTCATCGTCTGGCACATCCTCGACCTGACCACGCTCACCGTGAACCCCGCCGCCGAGCACGGCCGCCCGTACCAGAACATCGTGGCCTCCTTCGGCCAGTGGTACAGCTGCCTGATCTACATCGTTGCGATGCTCGCCGTCGGCCTGCACATCCGGCACGGCTTCTGGAGCGCCGCGCAGACCCTCGGCGCCAACAACGCCCGCCGGGACCGGGTGCTCAAGCTGACCGCCAACGGCCTGGCGCTCGTGCTGACCGTCGGCTTCCTGTCCGTCCCCGTGGCCGTGATGTTCGGAGTCGTCAAATGAGCTACCTGGACTACACCGTCGGCGAGCCCGTCGCCGACACCAAGGCCCCCGCCGGGCCGATCGAACAGCGCTGGGACCAGCGGCGGTTCGAGGCCAAGCTGGTCAACCCGGCCAACCGGCGCAAGCACACCGTGATCGTGGTCGGCACCGGCCTGGCCGGCGGCGCGGCCAGCGCCACGCTGGCCGAACAGGGCTACCACGTCGTCCAGTTCTGCTTCCAGGACTCCCCGAGGCGGGCTCACTCGATCGCCGCCCAGGGCGGCATCAACGCGGCCAAGAACTACCGCAACGACGGCGACTCGGTCCGCCGGCTGTTCTACGACACCGTCAAGGGCGGCGACTTCCGCGCCCGCGAGTCCAACGTGCACCGGCTCGCCCAGGTGTCGGTCGAGATCATCGACCAGTGCGTCGCCCAGGGCGTCCCGTTCGCCCGCGAGTACGGCGGCCTGCTGGACACCCGTTCCTTCGGCGGCGTGCAGGTCTCCCGCACCTTCTACGCGCGCGGCCAGACCGGCCAGCAGCTGCTGCTCGGCGCCTACCAGGCGCTGTCCCGGCAGATCGCCGCCGGGAACGTGGAGATGCACCCGCGCACCGAGATGCTCGACCTGCTGGTCGTCGACGGCCGGGCGCGCGGCGTCGTCGCCCGCGACCTGGTCACCGGCGCGATCAGCACCCACACCGCCGACGCCGTGGTCCTCGCCAGCGGCGGCTACGGCAACGTCTTCTACCTCTCCACCAACGCCAAGAACTCCAACGCCACCGCGATCTGGCGGGCCCACCGGCGCGGCGCCCACTTCGCCAACCCGTGCTTCACCCAGATCCACCCCACCTGCATCCCGCGCTCCGGCGACCACCAGTCCAAGCTCACCCTGATGAGCGAGTCGCTGCGCAACGACGGCCGGATCTGGGTGCCCAAGGCGCAGGGCGACACCCGGCCGCCGGCCGAGATCCCCGAGGACGAGCGGGACTACTACCTGGAGCGGATCTACCCGGCCTTCGGCAACCTGGTGCCGCGCGACATCGCCTCCCGGGCCGCCAAGAACGTCTGCGACGAGGGCCGCGGCGTCGGCCCCGGCGGGCAGGGCGTCTACCTGGACTTCGCCGACGCCATCCGCCGGCTGGGCCGGGACGCCGTCGCCGCCAAGTACGGCAACCTGTTCGACATGTACGAGCGGATCACCGCCGAGGACCCGTACCGGGTGCCGATGCGGATCTACCCCGCGATCCACTACACGATGGGCGGACTCTGGGTCGACTACGACCTGCAGACCACCGTCCCCGGCCTGTTCGCCGTCGGGGAGGCCAACTTCTCCGACCACGGCGCCAACCGGCTCGGCGCCAGCGCGCTCATGCAGGGCCTCGCCGACGGCTACTTCGTCCTGCCGCCCACCCTGAACGACTACCTGGCCCGCAACCCGCTGCCCGCCGTCCCCGCCGACCACCCGGCGGTCACCGAGGCCGAGGCCGAGGTCGAGGACCGGCTGAACCTCATCCTCGCGGTCGACGGCGACCGCACCCCCGACTCCTTCCACCGCGAACTCGGCGAACTCCTCTGGGACGAGTGCGGGATGGCCCGCGACGAGGCCGGACTGCGCCGGGCCCTGGAGCGGATCCCGCAGCTGCGCGAGGAGTTCTGGCGCCGGATCAAGGTGCCGGGCACCGGGCAGGAGCTCAACCAGTCGCTGGAGAAGGCCAACCGGCTCGTCGACTACTTCGAGCTCGCCGAACTCATGTGCCTGGACGCCCTGCACCGCGCCGAGTCCTGCGGCGGCCACTTCCGCACCGAGAGCCAGACGCCCGACGGCGAGGCCGCCCGGCGCGACGAGGAGTACGGCTACGCCGCCGCCTGGGAGTTCACCGGCACCGGCGCCGCCCCCGTCCTCCACCGCGAGGCCCTCGACTTCGCGTACGTCCACCCCACCCAGCGGAGCTACGCATGAACCTCACCCTGCGCATCTGGCGCCAGCCGGGCCCGGACGCCCCCGGGTCGATGACGACCTACCAGGTCGGCGGCATCAGCCCCGACATGTCCTTCCTGGAGATGCTCGACAGCCTCAACGAGGAGCTGATCACCAGCGGGGACCAGCCCGTGGCCTTCGACCACGACTGCCGCGAGGGCATCTGCGGCGCCTGCGGCATGGTCATCAACGGCCAGGCCCACGGCCCCGAGCGGACCACCACCTGCCAGCTGCACATGCGGCACTTCCGGGACGGCGACACCATCGACGTCGAGCCGTGGCGGGCGGCGGCCTTCCCGGTGGTCAAGGACCTGGTGGTGGACCGCTCCGCCTTCGACCGGATCATCGGCTCCGGCGGCTACATCTCCGCCCCCACCGGCAGCGCCCCCGACGCGCACGCCACGCCCGTCCCCAAGGAGGCCGCCGACACCGCCTTCGAACACGCCGAGTGCATCGGCTGCGGCGCCTGCGTGGCGGCCTGCCCGAACGGCTCGGCGATGCTGTTCACCTCCGCCAAGGTGGTCCACCTCAACGTGCTCCCCCAGGGCGCGCCGGAGCGCGCCTCCCGGGTGCGGGACATGGTCACGGCCATGGACGCCGAGGGCTTCGGCGGCTGCACCAACACCGGCGAGTGCGCCACCGCCTGCCCCAAGGGCATCCCGCTGCCCAGCATCGCCGCGATGAACCGCGAGTTCCTGCGGGCCGCGCGCGGTTGACGCACCGCTTCGACCGGCCCCGCGCCCCGGCCCCCCCCCGCCGCGGGGGGGGCCGGCCGGGGTGATCAGGGGGGGGGGGGGGGGGTGACACGGCGCCCCGCGGTGGTGGGGCTGCGAGGACCGC
>NZ_JBHWIO010000084.1:34484-38906 GCF_042732075.1 Kitasatospora sp. NPDC059812 | reverse complement strand
CGCCCGCGCCCGCCGGCGCGGGGCGGGTGGGGCGGGGGCGGTGGGCGCGCCGCCGCGGGGGGGGGGGGGGCGCGGGGGCGCGGGCCGCCCCCCCCCCCCCCCCCAGCGGTTCACCCTGCCGCTGACCTGGCAGGTGATCCGCCCCGACACTCGGCCCAAGCTCAGGGACCCGCTGGTACAGGACTCCTACCAGCGCTTCTTCACCCGCACCCTCGACAACTTCGAGGCGCAGTACGAGGGGCGCCCCTACCGGATCGGCCGGGCCTGGGAGGATTTCGACGACGTGGAGGCCGCCGAACTGCCCACCCAGCGGCTGACCGAGGCCGCCCGGATGGTCCGGACCGTCACCTCCCAGGCCCTGACCGCGCCGACCCCGCCGGGACGACTGGGTCCGGACGGCTTCTGGCACGTCACGCCCGGTGACACCGCCCCGGCCCGCTCCCCCCTGCTGGACGAGTTCCGCGAGTCGCTGCGCCCGGCCGTCGCCGGCTTCTGGCAGGGGCTGCGCGAGGCCGCGGCCCGGGACCGGCGGTCGAGGCAGGCCCCGTGAGGGCGTGCGTCACCGGCGCCAGCGGGCTCGTCGGGTCCCAGGTGGTGCGCGCGCTGCTCGCCGCCGGCCACGAGGCGCGGGCGGTGGTGCGGCGCAGCAGCGACCTCCGGCAGTTGCACGGCCTCGACGTGCCCCTGGTCAACGCGGACCTGCGCGACCCGCTCAGCCTGCGGCCCGCGTTCGAGGACTGCGACACGGTGTTCCACTGCGCCGCCGTCTTCGCCTACTGGGACACCAGCCGGGAGGAACTGGCCAGGGCCAACGTGGAAGGCACCTGCGAGGTGCTGCGGGCGGCGGCGGAGGCCGGGGTCCGGCGGGTCGTGGTGACCTCGTCCTCCATCGCCTGCGGCTCGTCGGGCGGACCGGTGGCCCGGGACGAGGAGTGGACGCCCGGAGCGGAGTACCTGCCGGACTACTTCGTCACCAAGCTGGAGCAGGAACGAACGGCGTTCGCCCTGGGCGCCGAACTCGGCCTGGAGGTGGTGGCGGCCTGCCCGACCATCGTGGTCGGCGGGCCCGACTGGCGGCTGGTGCCCAGCAACGCGCTGATCACCCGGTACCTGGCCGATTCGCTGCGCACCACCTATCCGGGCGGCTGCAACATCGTCTCCGTCCGGGACGTCGCGGCCGGCCACGTGCTGCTCGCCGAGCACGGCCGGCCCGGGGAGCGCTACCTGCTCGGCGGCGAGAACTGGGCGTGGCGGACCATCCACCAGACCGTCTCCGAGCTGTGCGGCACCCGTGGACCGTGGGCCACCGCCAGCCACACCGGCGCGTACCTGGCGGCGACGCTGGGGGAGATCCGCGCGGTGCTGACCGCCAAGGCCCCGGCGACCACCCGGGCGGAGGCCCGGACGATGGGCCGCTTCTACTGGTACCGGCACGACAAGGCCGCGGGCCTCGGCTACCGGCCGAGGCCCGCGCGGCAGGCGCTGGTCGAGGCTCTGGGCTGGCTGGTGACCAGTCCACACCTGTCGGACCGGGTCAGGTCCGGGCTGCGGCCGCATCCCGAGGTGACGGGCGCGCGGGAGCTGCTTCCCCGTCCGCTGGAGGACGGCGGCCCGGCAGCGGGCTGACCGTCACTGCTTCGGGTTCCTGGAGCGGGAGGAGCGGGCGGGCTTCCCGCCGGTGCCGGTATCGGTGTCGTCGGCGCCGGTGTCGGTCTCGGTGCCGCCGGTGTCGTCGGCGCCGGTGTCGGTGTCGGTGTCGTTGGTGTCGTCGTTGGTGTCGTCGTTGGTGTCGTCGCTGGTGTCGTCGCTGGTGTCGTCGCTGTCCGTGGTGTCGGGGCCGCCGCCTTGCGCGGCCCTGCGGAGGTGGTCGCGCAGGCGCTGCTCGTGCTCCCGGGTGACCTCCGCCACCCGCTGGGCGTAGTCGATGCCGAGGCCGCTCAGTTCCAGGGCGAACCTCAGGTCCTCGTCGGCGACGAACTTCCAGTACTCGCTGTAGACCTCGCCCCAGGCGAGCCTGCCGGTGGCCAGCCCGGCCGTCAGCTCCGCCCAGTCGCCCCACATCGCGGTCTGGAGCTCGGCGACCGTGGCCGCGGTGGCCCGGAGGTGCTCCCAGCCCGCATGGAGTTCGTCGTTCAACTGTTCGGGGGTCTCGGGGCTCATGGGAACTCCTCAGGTCGGGTTTCCGGTACGGGCCGGCGGCGGGCTCAGCAGGGTGCTGTGGTGGAACCCCAGGCGGGGATCGGTCCAGACCGGCAGCTCGGGAAGGTGGGTGCGCAGTTCCGGCATCTCGACCCGCAGCCGCACGGTGTTCGCCGGGTAGTCGTACACGGTGATCGTGTTGAGCCCCCGGTTGGCGGTGAACAGCAGCGTCTGGTCGGCGGAGAGCTGGCAGGCGTAGACACCGTCGATGAGCGTGCCGCGGGTGACCCGCAGGGCGCCGACGAAGTGCTTGCTGCTCGGACCGGGCGAGCCCCGGGTGAAGGCGTCGGTGACCTGCCGCGCCGCCTGCCGGGCGGAGCGCAACTGCGCCGCCAGGCGCGGGCGTTCGTCGATCACGCGGTACGAGGCGAAGTCGGCGAGGTCGATCATGACGATGGTGCCGCTGCCGCCGTTGCAGTAGATCAGCTCGCGGTCGGAGACGCAGACGTCCGAGTTGATGTGCGCGGGGAAGGTCTGCCCGCACGCCCAGTGCCGCAGGATCTGCCCGGACTCGGCGTCGATCTCGTACACGTACTCCTTGAAGTAGGCCATGGCCCACTCGTGCCAGTCCCGGCCCTCCTGCGGCAGTACGCGGAAGGACAGCGCGTAGAACCGCTCGTCGCTCGGGTGGCAGGCCACGTGCCAGCAGGTCGTCGGCAGCCGCACCCGCCGGGCGACGCGCTTCTCCAGGTCGAAGATGCCGACCTCGGCCGCTTCGCCCCGGCCCGGGTGGTCCATCCCGCCGTAGACGAGGTACCGACCGGAGGCGGTGCGCTTCATGGCGTGCGGGAGCTTCAGCAGGTGGTCACCGATGCGCTGGGCCCCGGTCGGGCGGTCGAGGTCCATCAGCCACAGACCGTCACCGATCGCGGTGATGCCGTGGGTACCGTCCAGCCACACCATGTGGGTGCTGCTCTTGATCGCGGCGTCCGGGGGTTCGAACCGCAGGGTGGAGACCCGCTCGCTCTCGTCCAGGGACTGGACGTCGTAGAAGAGCAACTGCTGCCCGGCGTTGCCGAGGAACCCGAACCTCCGGTCGGGGGTGACGCTGACGGCATGGCCGCCGGACACGCCGTCGTAGTACCGCACCCGGTAGGAGTACTCGCCGCTGTCCGGGTCGTAGCGGAAGACGCAGACGCCGGCCGCGCCCTCCAGGCCGTTCATGCCGTTCCCGTCCAGGGCGATGTGGAAGGCGTAAGGGTGTGTGCCCATCTGTTTCCTGGCCTCCATTGATCATCGTACGAGGAGCGCGGTTTGATCGCATGTCGTCCGTGTGGAGCAAAATTGGGAATTTTTCTGACGAACTTCCCAGGCTTCGAGGCGAAGCGATTGTGACACGGCAATCGTTCACGGAGCCGCTCCGCCGCCCTAGCCGGCCGCCGCGTTGAGAGTGCGTATGCGACCCATTCGTGCGAACCTGTGGAGGTGATTCCGCAGCCGCGCTCTGACCTTGGGTAATCACTCTCCATCCAGTCGCAGAGACTCCTCACGGAAAGAAAGGCTGATCTCCATGATGCCTGCAGAACCGACGACCGCACCGGCGCGCGAAGAACCGATCAACACACCCTCAGTTCCGGCGACCAAGGTGACCGTCACGCAGGAAAGTGCTCCCATCGGCCCCGCCAACGACCCGGGATTTCATCTTTTCACTGTTTCGCTGCGCGTAACAGAACCGAAGGACGCTCAATGGGATAAGCAGACGGTGACCTGCCAGTTCAAGAGCCCGACCGGCTGGGAATGGGTCGATTGGGCGAACTACTACTGGTACAACGACCAGACGTACGCAGTCAACGGACTCAAAACCGTCTCACCGGCACCGCCCATCAAAGACGGCGTGCTGACCATCGAGTTGGACGCGAGTCTGAACACGACCTCGACGGACAGCAACCGCCTGTGCTTCACCCTGTTGATCAAGCCGACGAGCGGGGCCACCGGTACGCAAAAAGACGGGAAGGCGACCATCAGGGTGAAGGGCCAGAACCTGCTCCCGGTGGAATGCCAGCTCTGGGCCATCGTCCCCTAGTGACCCGCAGGAACGTCGGCTGGAACCCGCAGCTCGACAAGGCTGGCGGGGTTCTGGCGAGCCGAGTGTGGCCCCGGTAGAGGGCGCGGGGCGAAGGACGAACGCCGAAGGGGGGGGGGGGGCCCCCGGCGGGCCCCCCCCCGCCGGGGGGGTGTTGGGGGGGGGGGGGTTTTAAAGACCACAAAGGGTTTTGTTAGCAC
>NZ_JBHWIO010000084.1:4471-34474 GCF_042732075.1 Kitasatospora sp. NPDC059812 | reverse complement strand
GCGCGTCCGCCCCTTCGGCGTTCGTGGTAGCGGGGACAGGATTTGAACCTGCGACCTCTGGGTTATGAGCCCAGCGAGCTACCGAGCTGCTCCACCCCGCGTCGGTAGTACCGACCGTACGGCACCAGGCGGCGATCACCTAATCGGTTAGCCGGCGGCCGCTGACCCGACCTGGAGCCGATTCCTGCTCTGCGCGAGCAGGGGCGCGGGGAGACAGGCGGTTCCGGTCCGCTTGGAACCCCACGCCCCAGCTACCGCTCTACTTGCGGTGCCCCGGGAGGGGATGACCGGGCTTGTCCAACCAGGCCGCCTGTCCGGCAGGTGTCACCGTGAGCCCGTACCGCTCGTAGCCGGGGCGTCCGGCGGCCGTCCACTGGGTGTAGGCGGCCTCCGTCTCGTCCCACAGCTGCCGGGGCCCGGACTGGCGGACCTCGAACCGGGATTCCCCGGGCACGGAGTCGACCGTTGCCCAGGACGTGACGGCCGTGTCGAACAGCCACCACGTCCAGCCGCCGTCACCGAACTCGTTGCGCCGGTAGTACACGTCCGGCAGGGCGAGGGCGCAGGCGAATTGCGCAAGCCAGTCGCCCCCGATGGCTTCGGGGTCGAGGCTCGTCCAGGACTGCCCGGAGTCGCCCGGCCATTCACCGGACAGGTAGTCGTCCACCGGAGTGCCCTGGTAGCGCTGCTGCCGCAGCATCATGAACGCCGATGACCGGGTGAACGGACCGCTCGCCGTCCCGTCGCCGTCCACCGTGAGCCGCACGATCGCCCCGCCGCCCAGCAGCGGTGAGACGGGGCTGACGATCACCCCGCCCGGCCGGGTCTGAGCCACCCAGGCGGGCGGGACGTCCCGCAGTGACACGGTGGAGATGATCCGGTCGTACGGGGCGCGTGCGCCCCACCCGAGCGAGCCGTCCCCGCACACGACTTCGGGGGTGCAGCCGGTCCTGCGAAGTGCGGTGCGGGCTTGCGCGGTGACCTGCGCGTCCACCTCGACGGTGGACACCATCTCGGCGCCCAGGCGATGCGCCAACAAGGCCGCGTTGTAGCCGGTGCCCGTCCCGATTTCGAGCACCCGGTGCCCGGGGACCGCGTCCAGGTCGGACAGCATCTCGGCCACCATGGTGGGCATGGACGCCGACGACGTGGGAGTACGGTGGTCTCCGCCCCCGGCACCGTCGTCCCACTGCGTGACGATCGGCAGGTCGCTGTAGGCGAGCCGCATCCACCGCTCGGGTTCCTTGGTCCGGCTGCACTCGGTGTCGCCGCCGTCCTCGTCCGCCCAGATGGTGTCGGGGAGGAACGCGTGTCGCGGCACTGCCGCCACGGCCGGAGCCCATGCGGGGGGCAGGGAACCGGCGTCGGTGAGCGCCGCCGCCAGTACGGCCCGCTGCTGTTCGGGGGTCAACTCTTCTTGTGCTTCGGTGCCGGGGTCGGCTGCTGGCCGTCCTTCGAGGGGTTCGGGCCGATGGCCGGCGAGCCGGGCTTGGCGTGCCCGCCGCCCTTGCCGTCGTTCGGTCCACCCTTGTTCTCGTCTCCCATGGTCAGCGTCCTTTCTCTGTTCGGCTTGTAGGGGCGGTGCTGTTCCCGCTGCACCCGGGGGCGCAGCGAGTACCTGCCGTGCGGCGGGGGTAGTACCCCGTCCCGGAACTGATGCCTTGCGGGCGGCAGTTCGAACCCTTCAGCGGCTGCCCCGGGGTGTCCAGCGCGCCCGCGACCAGGAACCACCCGCGGTCGGCAAGGATCGCCGTCAGCAGGTCCCACTCCTCGGCTCTACCTACCACCATCGACCGCGTCCAGGTCACGATGCCCTTGACCGTGCCATGCGACAGCGCGTCGGAGAGGTCAAGCCAGCCGGGCGGTCGTCGAGGTCGGCGAGCGGCCCGGTGTCGGTGAACGTCTCCGCGACAACCCACTCCCGAGCGTCCGCGTACTGGCGACACCGGTCCGCCAGAGCGCCACCTGCGCCCCCATCGGCGGTTGCGATGTACAGCGCTACCGGGACTCGGCCCGGTGAGCGAGGTGTGTCGGAAGGCATACGACCACTGTCGTGGAACGGCGACGGTCGGTGAACCTGCGCCCTGTACGACTTCCGGAAGTCGTACAGGGCAGTACTCGCACGGCGTGTACGAGTTCTTCAATCCGTCGTCAACTAGACGCCGGTGGTTGCCTCGTCCGGTGACAGATCGGTGGACCGAGGTGTCTCCAGCTCCAGAAGGCGGGCAACCCTCGAGGCCGTCTCCGGGCCGTCCGCGTGGACCGTGGTGATGCCGAGCGACTCGGCCGGCGGGAGGTTCCTACGGTGGTCGTCCACGAAGACGCACTCGGAGCCGGCCAGGCCCATGAGGTCGAGGGCGCGCTGGTAGATCGCCGGTTCCGGCTTGGCTATCCCCTCATCACCACTGATCACCCGCACGTCGAACAGATCCCACACCCCGGTCTCCACGTAGGGGTTGTACGGAGCGAGGCCGTAGGAGTTGGACAGCAGGGCCACCACGATCCCGGCGTCCTTGGCGGCACGGGCGAGTTCGACCATGGCGGGAACTGCGCGGACCTCCGCATGCGCGCGTCCCATCAGGTTGTCAGGCTCCACGCCCATGATCGCCGCTGTGCCCCGGTTCCACTCCTCCTGGGACATCCGGCCGAGCTCCAGCTCCACGTAGAGCGCACGGCCGGCCGGATCGTCCTCCAGGATGCTGCGCCAGGTGTCAGCGGGCAGGCCTTCCCGGGCGCACCACGCCCGGGACGACCGGCCGATGGGAGTGGTCATCACTCCCGCGAAGTCGAGGATCAGGCCACGCAACGTGTTCTCCCGAGGGTCAGGCGAGTCGGATGGTCGTCGGGGCTCATGCCCCTCCGGGGAGCTTGCTGCCCGAGGATCACCGACACGTCGGTGTGCAGGCCCTCGGCGATCCTCAGCAGGGTCGGGAGGGAGACGTTCCCGCCTTGCTCGAGCTTCCGCAGGGTGTGCAACGAGACTCCGCTTGCGTTGGCGACATCCTCTTGCGTTCTCCTGCCGCGGAGCATCTTGACCCGCTCGCCTGTCGTGAACTCCGGCCACTGGCTCATGCCGCCCGCTCCGTCTCTGGCATCTCCTCGGACCGTACCTGCCCTCGGCCGCTGATGAACCGGGTTCGCCACGAGAAGGAGCTACCCGCAAGGCACGTTGACGATCCGCCACCGGCTGCGCTCAGCACGGAGGAATGCGTAAGCCCGCCCCGTCGTGGCCGGGGCGGGCTTACGGCCGGGGTCCGCCGAAGGCGGGTGTAGAGGTGGCCTGTTGTGGCAGCCGGCCCGGTCATGCGCAGGCGGGGAGGCTGCCGGAAGGGTCAGGTGGTGGGCAGCCATGTCGGGCGCTGGGAGCCGCGGGGCACGAGGATCTGCCGGTAGGCGCCGGGGGTGTCCGACATCTTCACCTGATCGGTGATGCCCTGGTAGCGGCCGAGTGGGGTTTCGGCGGTGAAGACCTCGGGGTCCGGGTAGGCGTGGAGCTCGCCGGTGCCGGCGATCTGCTGCGCGTAGCCCTTGTCGAAGATGCCCATGGAGAGGATCCACAGGGCGACCCGGGACAGGGACACGTGGACGCGGTAGCTGCCGCCGTCCACGGCGCGACGACGCAGGGCCTCGGCGATGCCGGCTGTCATGAACCAGGAGACGAGGTAGTCGTTGACGACGGTGATCGGGGGCAGGGCGGGCTTGTCGCCGTCGCCCTCCAGGTGCAGCAGGCCGGTGAGGGCGCCGGCGGTCTGGTCGAAGCCGAGGTAGTCCTTCCACGGGCCGGTCCTGCCGTTCAGCGACACCGTGGCGTAGATCAGTCCGGGGCGCCGGGCGACGGCCTCGTCCTCGGACAGGCCGATGCGGTCCAGGAAGCCGGGGCGGCGGTTGGCGTAGAAGACGTCGGCCTCGGCCTGGAGCTTGTGGATGAGGGTCAGGCCCTCCGGGGTGTACGGGCTGACGGTGGCGGAGCGGACGCCGACGCTGGTGGTGAGGTAGGTGACATCGTGCTCCAGCTCGTAGGGGCGCCACAGGTTCAGCACGTCCGCGCCGTGCAGGGCCATGGCGCGGCCGGCTCCGGCGCCGGCGATGATGTGGCCCATGCCCAGGGCTCGCACGCCGTCGAACGGGGCGGCAGGGCTGGCGGGCAGCGGCTCGGGCTCGCTGTCACCGATGCGGGTGATCTCCACCAGCGGCAGGCCGGCCAGGACGTCGGTGTACTGACGCTCCGCCAGGATCTCGCTGGGCGTGCGCACCATCGGCATGACGCACCCGGCCTCGGCACCGGCCTGCTCCAGTTCGCGGGCGTTCCACTTCGCGATCGCGGCCTCGACGTGTTCGGGGACATCGCCCACACCGAGCAGCCGCTCGGCGGCCACCTTGATGTTGGGGTAGATGTTGAACGGCATCATCCAACGGCCGTCGGCAGTGCGGTAGAAGTTATTGGCCAGGGCCATGTTGATGATCGACGGGGTACCGCCGGTGTAACCGTTGAGGAGCTCCCACTTCTGCTCGTAGAACGGGCAGAGGCGGTGCGGGCCCACCCGCAGGTCCATGTGAATGTCCTGGCCGCGGCCGGTGCGGTCCTTCCACAAGGCGGCGATGGCAGCGGACTTCGCGACCATGGCGATGCCGGAGGCGGCACCGAGGCGCAGGGTGCTGGGGACCACCGGGTCAGCACCCTCGAAGGTGATCTCGCCGCCGGTGTCCTCGGGCTTGAGCCCGATGCCGGCGAGGACCTCGTTCGTCTCGGCATGGACGTCGAACGCGTCGTCGGTGGCCGGGTCGGCGATGGCCTTGGTGATCTTTTCGGTGAGGGACATGACGTCCTCGTTTCTCACGTGTGTTTCGGTAGGCGTAGGCGGGTCAGGGCGGGTCTGGGCGGATCAGGCGCGGTGGGTGTCGCCGGAGTCCGGCGCCTCGCCGAGGGCGCGCATCAGGGCGATCTGCGCGCGGTCGCGCTCGGCGGCGAGCTCGTCGACGGTTCCCTCGCCGAAGGCTTCGCGCGCCTGGTCGGCGAGCAGGGCGACGGTGGCGTCATCGAAGGTGGGGTTGCCCAGGGCGGGCCACATCTCGGATTCCATGGCACGGCCGAGGTGCTCGATGAAGTGGGGCAGGCCGCCCGGGCCGCCGCCGAGGTGGAAAGTGCGGAACGGGCCGGCCACGGCCCAGCGCATGCCGATCGAGGCGGTGACGATGTCGTCGAGTTCCTGCTCGGTCACCACGCCTTGGGCCACCAGGTGGACGCACTCGCGGAACAGAGCGGACTGCAGACGGTTGGCGACGAAGCCGGGGATCTCCTTGCGCAGGACCTGGGGCCGCTTGCCGAGCGCGGCGTAGAAGGCCCTGGCCTGCTGGACGGTGCCCTCGGAGGTCTTCTCACCGGGCACGATCTCCACCAGCGGCACCAGGTGCGGCGGGTTGAACGGGTGGCCCACGATGAGGCGCTCGGGCTGCCGCATCGCCTCGGCGATGGCGGTCGCCGGGATGCCGGAGGTGGAGGAGGCCAGCAGCGCGTGGGCCGGGGCGGCCTGCTCGATGGTCTGCCAAATCCGCTGCTTGAGTTCGAGGCGCTCGGGGCCGTTCTCCTGGACGATGTCGACGCCGGCGACGGCGGTGGCCAGGTCGGCCTCGAAGGTGAGCCCGTCCGTCAGGTTCTCGGTGAGCAGGCCGAGCTCGGCCAGCGCGGGGGTGATCTCGTCCAGGCCCGCCAGGACGAGATCCTCGATGTCGGGGCGCGGGTCGTTGATGACGACGTCGATGCCGCGGGCCAGGAAGAGCGCGGCCCAGGAGATGCCGATCACGCCGCCACCGATGATCGCGGCGCGCTGGTAGGAGTCCGGGGTGGCGGCGCCGTCCTCGCGAGTGGCCGTGACGTGGGCGGGCTCGGATGCGGAAGTCATGATCTCGGAGCTTTCTTGAGGAGGGGGTGCACGGGTTGTCCTCCGCGGGTGCCGATGGAGCAGGTGCCTGTGTGTGTGGGGGGCGGAGGACTTGGCCGGCCGCTGCTGACGTCAGTCGGCGAGGTAGTCGTGGACGGGCTCGACGGGGTTGAGGGTCAGGTCGGTGATGATGTGGCTGGCGCCGACGATCTCCAGGACGGGCAGATCGGCGAGCGGGGCGATCGCGTGGGCGAAGAGCTCCAGGCGCGCGGGGCCGGTGAAGGCGCTCTTGACCGTGATGTCGGTGATCCGGGTGCGGACCAGCTCGCAGATGCGGGGGGTGCCGTCGTAGTTCGGGACGGTCTTGACCATGAAGTTGGGGGAGCAGATCTCCGCCCGCGCCTCCTCGGGATCCATGGGGTGGTGCTTGTAGCCCATGGTGGCGGTGGCCACGCGCAGAGTGCCGTAGTCGAGCGTGCCGACCAGGGTGTCGGAGTCGACGTAGAGCGCGGGCGAGCCGCCCTTCTTCGGGTACGCGCTGAACTCGCGACCGCTGGAGATCGCCGGAACGCTGTCGACGTACATCGCGAGGTTGAACTCGCCCGTCTCGCCCTCATGTTCGACGGCGATGAGCTGGCCGGCCTCGGTGTAGTTGCCCAGGCCAGTGGTGTCGGGCATCCGCATGATCTCGAAGCGGACCAGCGGCTTAGTGACGGTGAGCGGCTCGGGGACCAGCCGGCGCAGCGCGTCCGGGTCGGTGCGGTAGAAGACGTTGAGGTACTCACGGTTGGTGAAGCGGTACCGGGTGGGCGCGTAGGCCGGGGAGTCCAGCGGAGTGGTGACCAGCCGGGCGACATCCTGCTTGAGCATCTTGGCCTCCAGGGAGAGGGGCGTGTCGCTGGGGCCGCAGGATCTGCGGCTCTGCGGCTCCGCGTCCGGAGGGGGATCGCGCCGGTCTCTCCCACATCGGATATGTCAGGGGGAGGGCGCCACGCCCTTGGCCGAGCGCCCGCTGACAATTGGACGCCTCTCAATGCATGCCTGTCCAATATATGATTGAGTCGTGATTCATATGGCTGAGGATATTAATCTCACAAAGCGCCTACTGGAGCAGTTCCTGGCGGTGGCCGAAGAGAAGCACTTCGGCCGCGCCGCAGAGCGCCTCTCCATGCGCCAGCCGCCACTCAGCCAGTCGATTCAGCGCCTGGAGCGGGGCCTGGGGGTGCAGCTGTTCAGACGGGGCCCCGGAGGGGTGTCCGTGACCGCAGCGGGCGAGGCGTTCGCCGTCGACGCGCGGCGCCTCCTCGATGCCCAGTCCGCCGCGATCGATCGGGTCCGGCGAGTCGCGAGCGGTCTGGACGGGGACGTCCGAGTGGGCTACGTCAGCATCCTCAGCCACCACTACCTGCCCGATCTCCTTCGGGCGGCCGCCGAGGAACTGCCCGGGCTGCGCATCCATCTGCATCAGGACTCGTCGGTCGCCGTCGCCGACATGGTCCGCTCCGGCGAACTGGACCTGGGTTTCCTCCGCGACCCGTCACCCCTGTCGGCCGACCTGGCCAGCCGGGAATTCGCCGTCGAGCGCATCGCCGCGGCCCTGCCGCACGATCACCCGCTGGTCGGGGCCGGCGAGATCGACCTGGCCGACCTGAGGGACGAGGATTTCGTCCTGCCCGACGCCACGGCACTGCCGACCCTGGCCCAACAGGTTCAACTCGCCTGCCACGACGCGGGCTTCACACCACGCAGCCGCGCGGTGGCCGACGACCTCACCGGACTTTTCAGCTACGTCGCCTCCGGCCTGTGCGTCAGCCTCGTCCCCGAACGCCTGCGTGACTTCCCCATTCCCGGAGTCGCATATGTCCCGCTGCGGGGAGAGTCGCCCCACCTGGAGACCACGGTGGTCGCCGTACACCGCCCGGGAGTGGACGAGGCCGTACACCGACTGCTGGAACTGATCACCCGCCACACCGCCGCGTGATCGGAGGTCGGAGGCTGGAATCGGCGGCCACCAGGCACTGTTCGGATACGGCCTCACTTCGAATACGACCGCACCTCGAATACGGCCTCACCCCGACCCGGGCGGGTGCCGGGTCGGGGTGCGTCGGGTCAGCGTGCGTGGGTGACTGCTACTGGAGCTTCCACTGCTGGTTCCAGGCGTTGTTGCAGGTCCAGACGCCGAGCGCCTTGGCGTCCTCGTCGTAGGTCAGGCAGTCCTGGTCGGTGATCCGGATCTGGTACTGGCCTCCGCCTGCGCTGACGAGCTGCCACTTCTGCGCGTCGGCGCCGGTCCACGGCCTGGCCTCGGCGAAGAAGGTCTTGGTGTTCTCGGTCAGCGCGAGCCCGGAGACGGCGCTGGTGATCTTGTACCGGCCGTTGCCCAGGGAGGTGAACTGCCAGGCGGAGTTCTTGGCGCCGCTGGCGGCGGCCAGGATCGAGGACCCCGTGACCACCAGACCCCGGCCGTTCTTCACCTTGGGGTGGTGCAGCCCGGCGATGCCGGCACCACCACCGCTGCCGCCCTTGCCGCCCCCGCCCTTGCCGCCGCCCTGGTGCGCGGGGATGGCCGGGGTGGTGCTGGTGTCGCCACCGTCGCCGTCGTCGTTGCCGTCGTCGTTGCCGTTGCCGTCGTCATCACCGTCATCGCCGTTATCGTGCGCGGGGATGCCGGGGGTGCCCGGGGTGTCGGTGATCGGGGTGCCACCACTCTTCGGGACGCCCGGGACCGTGATGTCGCGGGCGGGGAAGTGGATGATCCGCTTGCTGTCGACGCAGCGGATCAGCACACAGGACCTGGTGGTGCTCACGGTCCGGTCGGAGTCGGAGCCGACGAACGCCCAGTTCCCGTACCCGCCGTCGCCCTTGTTGGTGAAGGTCGAGTCACCCGCGAAGACCCAGATGCGGAAGTCGTCGTAGCCGGCCGGGCCGCCCTGCGAGTCGTGGTGCTGCAGCTTGACGGTGGTGTCGACCAGCACCCCGTTCATGTTCGCCTCGTACACGTTGCGGAACCAGATGGTGTCGTAGAGGTCGGTGCCGTCGTACTTGAACACCATGACGTTGTAGCCGGGAGCCGCGGCACTCAGTTGGCTGGCCATGCCCTGGGTGAACGCGGCGTTGTCGGCCTGCGCCTGGAGGGCCGCGCTGCGGAAGCCGCCGATCATGGCACCGATGGAGTTGATCAGGGCCGTGGTGCAGTTGCCGCCGCCCACGCTGCTCTGGCCGTCGCAGTCGGCTGCGGCGGCCCGCTGCGGCGAGACCATCAGGCCGGCAACGGCCAGACCCGACAGCAGGACGCCCGCGACGGCGCGTTGGGCGAGCGTGTGGGACCGGCGGGAGAGACCGCGCATGCCGAAGTACCTCGATCACTGAGAGTGGTGAAGATCGTCCGTGGGGAAGAGACGATGCTCGGATGCTAGGTCGGCCCGAACGCCGCGCCCCGGGTTCCTGACAGTTCCCTGATGGATCACTGATGGATCACTGATGGATCACTGATGACCTGTTGGCAGACGGGCGTCACCGTCACGGACCTGGTCGCAGGACGGGGCGCAGGAGGAGACCGGCCACCAGCTTCGTCTGGCACGTGTGGCGTTGGACAAGGAACGGCGCGCGGACGGCCCTGACTGTCTCTACCGGGTGGTGGCCTCCGGCGGAGTGCCGGGGTGGGTGAGGGAGTCGATCCAGGTGCGGATCGCGGCTGCCGTGGTGGCGGCGTCCTCCCGTGCCAGGGAGAGGTGGTTGCCGGGCACCTCGACGCGCTCGTGTGGCAGCGGCCAGGACGTGCGCCAGGAGTCGCCGTCCGCGCGCGTCGCCATCAGTGGGGTCGGGCGCGCGGCGCCGATGAGGAGGGTCGGGGTGTTCACGGGCTCCGGGCGCCAGTCCAGGAAGAGCCCGGTGTAGGCGCCCATGGCCGCGACGGCGGCGTCCTCGTCGCCGGTGGACCCGTCCGCGCTCACGTCCGCGCTCACGTCCGCGGCGAGGTACGGGGCCGGTGGGGCGGCCAGGGCGGTCAGCCAGTCCGTGGAGTGGTTGCCCTGGTGGACGAGATACGTGTCGATCAGCACTTGTCCCAGGGGAGCGGATCCCCTGAGTTCGAGGCGTCGGGTCACGGCGTGCGTGACGGCGCCCCCGGCGGAAGCACCGACCAGGACGACGGGCCGGTTGCCGACGTGCCGCAGCACCGTCTCGGCGTGGAGGCGGGCGAGCGTCTCCCGGTCGGCCGGAACGGCGTACCCCGCGCCGATGCCCGGGTGTGGGAACTCCAGGACCTCCAACTCGCCCTCGAAGCAGGCGTGCAGGGCCGCGAACCCGCCTCCCGGCAGTGCGGGGAACGGACGGTGGTCGGGGAAGAAGACCACGACCGGGGAGCCGGCGCGGCCCCGGGCCCGGCGCAGCGGCGGCACGGCGTGCTCCGCGGCGTCGTCGGCGCCGAACGTCGCGGCGGCCGAGGAAGCCGCGACCACCAGGTGCATCGCGGCCGCCGGCCGGCCCTGCTCGCAGAGCGCGCGGTACAGCGCCGCGAGCGTCTGCGCGGGACGGCCGGTGGGCGGTGCGGGCCGGAGGCCGGGGCGCTCACGCGGTGTGCCGTCGGGCAGGTCGTCGAGCAGGTTGTCGGGCAGGTCGTCGAGCAGGTCGAGTACGTGACGGGCGAGGTCCTCGATCGCCGGGTGCTCGAACACGACGGCCGCGGGCAGCCGCAGGCGCAGGGCCGTACTCAGTCGGCTGCGGAACTGGACGGCCGTCAGGGAGTCGAAGCCGAGCTCGGCCAGGGTCCTGCCGGCGGGCAGGTCCTGCGCGCCGGAGTAGCCGAGCACCGCGGCCACGTCGCCGCGCAGCAGTTCCGTGAGCGCGGCCCCGCGCTCCTCGGCGGGCAGCCCGGCCAGCAGCGTGCGCCACGCTCCGGGCTCCGAGCCCTCCCGGCCGCCCGGCGGCGGTTCGGTCTCACCGCTCTGCACTTCGGCGGCGGGCCGACTGTGGCGCGCCAGGTCGCGCAGCGGTGCCGGTAGTTGCCCTGCGGCGGTGCGCAGCGCGGCCCGGTCGAGCAGGACCGGCGCGAGTACGGGGGCTCCCGTCCGCAGTGCCGCGTCGAACAGGGCCAGTCCTTGGGCGGGGGTGAACGCCCGGACCACGTCGTCGGGCCTCGGGTGCCCCGCGCCCTCGGTCAACTGGGCTGCCATGCCCGCATCGTGGCCCCACATGCCCCACGCCAGCGAGACGGCGGGCAGGCCGGCGGCGGCCCGGTACTGGGCGAGCGCGTCCAGGAACGAGTTCGCCGCGGCGTAGTTGCCCTGGCCCGCCCGGCCCAGCACGCCCGAGATCGAGGAGAACAGGACGAAGGCCGACAGGCCCCGGTCGCGGGTCAACTCGTGCAGGTGCCAGGCCGCGTCCGCCTTCGGCCGCAGGACCGCCGCCAGCCGCTCGGGGGACAACGCGGCCAGCGCTCCGTCGTCGAGGACCCCGGCGGCGTGCAGGACGGCGGTCAGCGGGGGGTCGCATTGCTCGATCAGCTCGGCGAGCCGGGCCCGGTCGGCCGCGTCGCACGCGACGATCCTGACCTGCGCGCCCCGCTCCGCCAGACTCGCGCGCAGGGCGTCGGCGCCCGGTGCGTGCGGGCCGCGCCGCCCGGTCAGCAGCAGGTGGCGGACCCCGTACGCGTCGACCAGGTGCCCGGCCAGGTCCGCGCCCAGTGCTCCGGTGCCGCCGGTGATCAGCACCGTGCCGTCCGGGTCGAAGGCTCCGGAGCGGCGGGGCTGGGCACTCTCGGCCGGCCAGGGCTCGGGCAGGTGGACCGCCGCCGGGGCGCCGACCAGCCGTGGCACCGTCGCCGGGACGCCGACCAGCCGTGGCACCGTCGCCCGCCCGGCGCGCAGGGAGAGTTGGGGCTCGCCGCTGGCGGCCGCCGCGGGCAGCAGGCGCAGGGAGGCGGGGTCCTCGTCCACGTCGACCAGGACCACGCACCCCGGCAGCTCCGACTGCGCCGTACGCACCAGCCCCCAGACCGCGGCTCCCGCCAGGTCCGGCGTGGGTGCGGTGGCGTTCCGCGTCACCACCACGAGCTGCGAGCCCGCGGTGGCCGGATCGTCCTGCCAGTCCTGTAGGGCCTTGAGCACCCGCGTGGTCAGCAGGTGGACGTCGGCCAGTGGGTCGCGGTCCGTTTCCGATTCCGATCCGACGGCGGTGACCGCCAGGTGGCGGGGCGGGGCGGCGGCGTCCGCGCCCGCTGTGGATGAGGTCGGGCCGTTCGCGGGCGAGGACGGGCCCGCGAGGGGGACGAAGGCGCCGAGGTTCAGCTGGTCCGGCCCGAGGACCGTCCAGCCCGCCGACTGCGGTGCCCCGCCGGGCAGTCCGACGGGGACCCAGTCGGGGCGCAGCAGGGCGCGCTGGGCGATGTCCGGCCCGGGATCGCGGTGTCCGGCCGGAAGCTCCCTGGTGGAGAGGGAGTTGACGCGGGCCACCAGGCGGCCCGCCGGGTCGGCGAGCGTGATCGAGAGCGCGCCGCCCTCCGAGGCGGGGTCTGCCTCGCCGACCGGCGCGATCCGCACCCGGACCGTCGACGCCGCGGCGGCGTGCAGGCACACGCCGCTCCATTGGAACGGCACCCGGGCGCCGCCCGCGCCCCCGCCCGCGTCCGCGCCCCCGTCCGGGTCGGTTCCCGGGGCGTGCGCGGCGAGCATCGAGGCGTGCGCGGCGGCGTCCAGGAGCGCGGGGTGGATGCCGTACCGGTCCGCCTCGGCCGTCCACGGCTCGGGCAACCTGACCTCCGCGAACACCTCCGTACCCCGCCGCCACAGTGCGCGCACGCCGCGGAACGCGGGCCCGTAGGCCAGACCGCGCCCCGCCGCGGCTTCGTAGGCGCCGGTGGGATCGATCTCCGCGGCGCCGGGCGGCGGCCACTGCGTCAGGCCGTGCCCCTCCGGTGCCGTGCCCGGCTCGGGCGTGCGGGCGAGCAGGCCGGTGGCGTGCGGCGTCCAGGCGGCCTCGCCGGGCTCGGCGGGCTCGGCGGGCTCGGCGGGCTCGGCGGGCTCAGCGGCCTCCACCGGTCGCGCGTGGATCTCGACGGACCGCCGGCCGGAGTCGTCCACCGCCCCCACCACGACCTGGACCCGTACCCCCGCAGCGGGCAGCGCGAGCGGCCGCAGGATCACGAGCTCCTCCAGCGTGCCGCAGCCGGCCGCGTCGCCCGCGCGCACAGCCATCTCGACGAACGCCGTCCCCGGCACGAGCGGCGCCCCGCCGACGACGTGGTCGGCGAGCCACGGCTGGGCGCTCGCCGACAGCAGGCCGGAGAGCACCGTGTGCCCGGTGCCTGGCACCTCGAACGGCGGGCCGAGCAGCGGATGCTCGCCGGAGGTACTGGCTGGACCCGCCCCGGCCGGGCGCGGTGGGTCCAGCCAGTACCTCCGGCGTTGGAAGGCGTAGGTCGGCAGCTCCACGCGCCGCAGCCCGCGTCGCAGCCCGCGCTCCGCGAACACCGCGGGCCAGTCGACGCCGGCGCCGCGCACGTGGAGCCGGGCCACGGCCGCCAGCAGCGTGTCCGGCTCCCGCTCGCCGTCACGGGCCGCGAAGGCGAACACCGGGCCGCCGCCGTCCTGGAACTCCGGGCCGCCGTCCTGGACGGCCGGGCACTCCTGCGCGTACGCGGTGAGCACGGGCTGCGGGCCGAGTTCCAGGAAGCCCCCGACGCCGTTGGCGCCCAGCCACTCCACGGCCTCGGCGAACCGCACGGGAAGCCGCGCGTGCCGCACCCAGTAGTCCGCGGAGCCCAGTTCCTCCGGCGCCGCCCGAGACCCCGTCACGGTGGAGACCACCGGGATCCGCGGCGGCCGGAACTCCAGCGTCTCGGCGACGCGGCGGAACTCGTCGAGCACCGGGTCCACCAGCGGCGAGTGGAAGCCGTGGCCGACCTTGAGCCGCGTGCTGCGGCGGCCGCGGGCCTCGAACCGCGCCGCGACGGCGAGCACCGCGTCGCGCGCGCCGGAGACCACCACCGCACGCGCTCCGTTGACGGCGGCGATCGCCACGCGGTCGGCCACATCCGCGAGTTCGGGCAGGACCTCGTGCTCCGCCGCGTCGAGGGCCACCATCGCCCCGCCGTTGGGCAGCGCCCGCATCAGCCGCCCGCGCGCCGCGACCAGACGCACGGCGTCGGCGAGGTCCAGCACGCCGGCGACGTGCGCGGCCGCCAACTCGCCCACGGAGTGCCCCGCCAGGAAGTCGGCCCGCACGCCCCAGGACTCCACCAGCCGGAAGAGCGCCACCTCGTAGGCGAACAGGGCGGCCTGCGTGAAGTCCGTGCGGTCGAGCAGGGCGTCCGGCGAGCCCGGCTCGGCGCGGATCACCGTGCGCAGCGGCCGGTCGAGTTCGCCGTCCAGTGCGTGGCAGACCTCGTCGAAGGCCTCGGCGAACGCGGGAAACGCCTCCCGTAGCTCCTCGCCCATCCGCGTGCGCTGCGCGCCCTGCCCGGTGAACAGGAAGGCGGTGCGGGTGCGCGGGTCGGCCAGACGCGTCAACGCCCCGGCGCCGGACGTGCCGTCGGCGGGCGTGCCGTCGGCGATCGCCCGGAGTCCGGCCAGCATGCGCTCGCGGTCCGCAGCCGGCACCATCGCCCGGTGCGTGAGCGCCGACCGCGACACCGCCAGCGAGAAGCCCACGTCCGCCGGCGAGAGGCCCGGCCGGGCGGCGACGTGGTCGGCCAGCCGTCGCGCTTGGGCCCGCAGGGCCGCCTCGTCGGCCCCGCCGACCAGCCACGGCACCGCCAGCCCCTGGGGCCGCGCGGGTTCCTGCCGCGGGGCGCGGTCGGCGGCAGCCGGCTCCTCGATGATCACGTGCGCGTTGGTGCCGCCGATCCCGAAGGCCGACACGCCGGCCCGGCGCGGCCGGCCGGCGGGCGCGGGCCACGGCCGGGCGGCGGTCAACAGCTCGACCCGGCCCGCCGACCAGTCGACGTGCGGGGTGGGGGCTGCCACGTGCAGGGTCCTGGGCAACTCGCCGTGCCGCATGGCCTGGGCCATCTTGATGATCCCGGCGACTCCGGCGGCGGCCTGGGTGTGTCCGAGGTTGGACTTGACGCTGCCCAACCACAGCGGAGGGTCCCCCGGCCCCCGGCCCCGGCCGTAGCCGGCGAGCAGCGCCCGCGCCTCGACGGGATCACCGAGCGCGGTGCCCGTCCCGTGCGCCTCCACGGCGTCCACCTCGTGCGCGCGCAGCCCGGCGTCGGCCAGCGCCAGCTGGATCAGGCGCTGCTGGGCGCGGCCGTTGGGAGCGGTCAGGCCGTTGGACGCGCCGTCGGAGTTGACGGCGCTGCCGCGCACCACCGCCAGCACCGGGTGTCCGTTGCGGCGCGCGTCGGACAGCCTCTCCAGCAGCAGCACCCCGGCGCCCTCGGCCCAGGCGGTGCCGTCCGCCGTGGCCGAGAAGGACTTGCACCGGCCGTCGGGCGCGAGGGCGCGCTGGCGGCTGAACGCGACCAGCGGGTTGGGCGTCGCCATCACCGTGACGCCGCCGGCCAGCGCCAGCGAGCACGCGCCCGAGCGCAGCGCCTGGGCCGCCTGGTGCACGGCGACCAGCGAGGACGAGCACGCCGTGTCGACGGTGATCGCGGGCCCGCGCAGGCCGAACACGTAGGAGAGCCGGCCGGAGGCCACGCTGCCGGCCGAACCCAGGGCGAGGTGGGCCTCCAGTTCGTGCTCGGTGAAGCGGGAGGCGTAATCGCCGTACATCACCCCGAGGAAGACGCCCGTGTCGCTGTCCCGGACGGACGCCGGGTCGATCCCGGCCCGCTCCCACGCCTCCCAGGTGACCTCCAGCAGCAGCCGCTGCTGCGGGTCCATGGCGAGCGCCTCGCGCGGCGAGATGCCGAACAGGCCCGCGTCGAACTCCGCGGCGCTGTGCAGGAATCCGCCGCTGCGGGTGTAGCAGGTGCCGATCCGGTCCGGGTCGGGGTCGTAGAGGGCGGCGAGGTCCCAGCCCCGGTCGGTCGGCAGGTCCGAGATCGCGTCCGTGCCCTGCGACACCAACTCCCAGAGCCCTTCGGGGGATTCCACGCCACCGGGGTAGCGGCAGGCCATGGCGACGATCACCACCGGGTCCCGGTCGTACGGCTCCTCCGGCTCGGCGGTCCGCGGTGCGGTGGCGGTCGTGTGTACGGCGGGTACGGCGGGTACGGCGGGCTCGGCAGGCTCGGCAGGCTCGGCAGGCTCGGCGGCGAACAGTTCGGTGTGCAGGTGGCGGGCGACGGCGGCCGGGGTGGGGTGGTCGAAGACCAGCGTCGTCGGCAGGCTCAGCCCGGTCGACGCCGCGAGCCGGTCGATCAGCTCGATGGCGCCGAGCGAGGTCAGCCCGAGGTCCGCGAAGGAACTGTCCGCGAACGAGACGTCCGTGAACGAGCGGTCCGCGAACGAACCGCCCGCGTCAGGCCCGCTCGCCGGCGCGCGTCCGCGGACCCGGGCCGTCTCGGCGCACACCCTCTCGCACAGCGCGCGTTCCTGCTCCTCCCGGGGCAGCGACAGCAGCCCGCGGGCCAGGGAGCCCCCGGCCGGGGCCGGCGCCGCAGCCGGGTCGCTGAGCACCGCATGGCGGACGATCTTGCCCGACGGCGTGCGCGGGACGACCGCGATCTCGCGGACCTCGACGGGGACCTTGTGCTCCGCGAGCTGCGAGCGGCAGACGTCGAGCACCAGCCGCGGGTCCAGGCTCTCCGGGCCGGGCACCACGAAGGCGACCGGGACCTCGCCGAGGACGGCGTGCGGCAGGCCGAGGACCACGGCGTCCCGCACGCCGGGGCAGCCCCGCAGGACGTGCTCGACCTCCGTGGGATGGATGTTCTCGCCGCCCCGGATGATCAGTTCGCTGACCCGGCCGGTGAGGACGAGGTGGCCGTGTTCGGCGCGCCGGCCGAGGTCCCCGGTCCGGTACCAGCCCTCGCGCAGCGCGGCGGCCGTCGCTTCCGGCTGGTCGTGGTAGCCCGTCATGAGATTCGGACCGCTGACCCAGATCTCGCCCTCGCCGCCCGCGAGGACGTCGACGCCGCTGTCCGGATCGACGACGCGGACCTCGACGCCGGGTACCGGCAGTCCGCAGGACCCGTCGACCCGGGGGCCGTTCGGGCGGGCCACCGCGATCGCGCCGCACGTCTCGGTACTGCCGTAGACGTCGAGCAGCGGCGCGCCGAGCGTCTCCTCCACCGCCCCGCGCAGTTCGGGCGGGCACGGCGCGCCTGCCGTGACGCAGAGCCGCAGCCCGGGCCCCGGCGCGGGGAGCGGGGTGTCCTTCGCCGAGGACATCAACCGGTGGTACGTCGTGGGGACGCCGGCCAGGACGGTGAACGGCCCGCCGAGAGCGGCGCTCGGGGTGCGCAGCGTGCGCCACAGGTCGCCGGGCGTCAGCAGGTCGCCGGACGTCGGCAGTTCACCGGCGATCGCGGTGCTCGCGCCGACGGCCGTGGTGCCCAGGATCGCGAGGGAGTGCCCGAAGCTGTGGAACAGCGGCAGCGGCCACAGCAGCCGGTCCTCGGGGGAGAGCCCGAAGACCGGCACGTAGCAGGCCGCCACCGACCACAGTGCGCTGCGCTGCGTGGAGAGCACGCCCTTGGGGCGGTGGGTGGTCCCGGAGGTGTAGAGCAGCCAGGCCGGATCGTCGAGCCCCAGGTCGTCGGGGGCCCCGGGCCCGTCGCTCCCGCTCCCGCTCCCGGTCGCGGCCTCGGCTTCGGCTTCGGCCTCGAAGAGGACGGTGCCGTCGGGGGCGTTCGAGGGGATCGGACCCGCCCCGGTGAGCACGGTGTGCAGGCCGCGGTACGCGGGGCCGAGGCGGTGGAGCTGCGTGAGATGCGCGGGGTCGGTGATGATGGCCGAGGCGCCGCTGTCCCGCAGGTAGTAGTCGAGTTCGTCGTCGGAGGAGCGGGGATTGAGCAGGACACCGACCGCCCCCGCCCGCAGCACGGCGAGGCAACCCTCCACCAGCTCCACGCAGTTGCCCAGGCAGAGCGCCACCCGATCCCCGCGCCGGACCCCCGCCCGCACGAGCGACCCGGCCAACCGCCCGGTCCGCCGCTCCAACTCGGCGTAGCTGACGCCGCGCGAGAAGTCGTGGAACGCGACCCGGTCCGCCGACCGTTCGGCGTGCCTCTTCAGCAACTCCGGCAGCGGCCGCACCAGATCGTCATACCGCAGGTCACCACTCACGCCCCAGCTCCGACCTCTCGCCACTCGCGATCCGCTCCCCCGTCGATCTCCTCCGTACCCAGTAACACGCGGGCACAGACCGAGTCCTGCGGACTCGCCGCAGCTGCGCTTGCGGCCGCTGCGGAACTGCGGCGCTTCTTCGAAGCAGCGCCCCGGACGTCACGAATGGAATCGGACGCGGACGATGACGGCGTCCTGCGGCAGTTCGCGGAGGTACCGGTCCGCGAAGTCGAAGTACGCGTTGGCCGCGACCGGTTGCTGCGGCGTGGGGGTGTAGTCGAAGCAGTCGATCCATCGGCCGTCGACGGTGAGCAGGACGTTGGTGGTCTGGACCCGCATGGCGGCTCGATGGGCATGCTGCTCGCGGCTCCCGGCGAAGTGCTGGAGGGGATCCTGCTGCTTCGTCCAGGTGGGCGCGTCCGGGTCGGACTGCCGCCAGGCGGCGAGAGCCTGCATGACCGGCTGCGCCATGAACGCCTGGTAGGGCGGGTTGGTGGCGGAGGGGCCGCGTGCCGCGATCGTCCGGAGCGAGTGAGCGGGTGGGAACCGTGCGGCGAACGCGGTCCAGGCGTCCCATTCCCGGGCTGCGGCGACGCCTGCGGCCGTGCGTTCGGTGTCGAGGTCGAGGAGGCCTCGGGGCCCACCGTCGCAGCGGTCCGCGGGCTGTGCCGGGCGCGGGGTGCCGTCCAGCCAGGTGGGGCTGCGGATCAGGCGCGGGTCGTTCTCATGGCCTGGTCGCACGGCCAGGCCGTACTCACCGTCGCCTCCGTAGACGTGCCACCAGTCCCATTCGCCTTGCCAGCGGTCGTCGACGGGCTGGGCGTCGTGCTCGAAGGGAGCGAGGGCGGCAGTGAGGGCGGTCGTCACATCGTCGGCCGCGGTCGCGTCCAGACAGACCGTGGCGATGTCCCTGGGCATGCTTTCTCCTTGTACGGACGGGGTATGGCGGGGGCCGGTGCACTCGCCCGCTGCGGCGAGGCACTGCCCCCGGGAGTTCCGAGCTGCCCGGCCTGGTGCACCTGCGCCACAACCGGCTGCTCGGCATCGACCAGGGGGCCGAGGACCACCCCCGCTCCATCGCCCCCGCGGCGCGATGGAGGCCCAGCGCGGCCGCCGCCTGCGTCGGCCCTGGGTTCAAGGGCGGACCGGGTGACCGCGGGCCCTGGCGGTGGGCCTCGACCGCGGGCCCACCGTCAGCGGCGTGCCGAACCCTCGGCTGCGAGAGCCGGTCGTGGCCGATGCCGGGCTACCCCGCGACCGGCTCCGGGCGGAACGCCTGGTCGATGTTCTCCTCGACCCAGGAGCGAAGCGCGTTCAACGGCACCGCGGCACTCTGGCCGAGGCGGGTGAGGGAGTACTCGACGTGCAGGGGGACGACGGGGTACACGGTGCGGTCGAGGATGCCGAAGTCCTCCAGGCGGCGCAGGGTCTGGGTCAGCACCTTGGGGCTGACGCCCTGGAGGCGGCGCTGGAGTTCGCCGAACCGCTGGGGACCGTCTTCGAGGGCGCCGATGGCGAGGGCGGCCCACTTGTTGGCGAGCAGGTCGAGCAGGATTCGACAGGGGCACTGGGCGGCGTAGACGTCGTGCTGCGAGTGCTCGCCGCTGGGGCAGGTGGTCGTCATGCTCACTCTCCTCACCAGGACACTTCCCGATGGGAAGTACTAGCCCTTGAAGGTAACCATACCTGCGGGGATAGCGTCGCCGGCATCGAGGAACGGCCGCTGAAAGGCCTTCCACACTCTGATGCTTCGGGAGATGACGCATGTCCGCAGACACGATGCGCGCGGTGGTCCAGGACACGTTCGGCGGGCCGGAGGCGCTGCGGGTCGCCGAGGTGACGCGCCCGGTGCCGCTGCCGACGGAGGTGCTGGTGCGGGTGCACGCGGCCGGGATCAACCCGGTGGACTGGAAGACCCGCGACGGCTCCGGCATGGCCGGCCTGCTGGGTGAGCCGCCGTTCACGCTCGGCTGGGACGTGTCCGGCGTGGTCGAGGAGGTCGGCTTCGGCGTGACCACGCTGAAGGCCGGTGACGAGGTGTACGGCATGCCGTGGTTCCCGCGCGCCGCGAACGCCTACGCCGAGTACGTGACCGCCCCGGCCCGGCAGTTCGCCCGCAAGCCGGCCACGCTCGACCACGTGCACGCCGCCGCCGTGCCGCTGGCGGCACTGACCGCCTGGCAGGCCGTCGTCGACACCGCCCAGGTGCGGGCCGGCCAGCGGGTGCTGGTCACCGCGGCCGCCGGCGGGGTGGGCCACTTCGCGGTCCAGTTCGCCCGCCACCTGGGCGCCCACGTGGTCGCCACCGCCAGCGCCGCCCGGCACCCCTGGCTCAAGGAGCTCGGCGCCGACGAGGTGATCGACTACACCGGCACCCGCTTCGAGGACGCCACCGCCGGCATCGACGTCGTCATCGACCTGGTGGGCGACGACCACGACCTGACCAGCATCCGTTCCCTGAAGGTCCTGCGCCCCGGCGGCCTGCTGGTCGCCGTCCCGGCCGGTGTCTCCCCCGAACTGGCCGCGGCCGCCGAGGCGGCCGGCGTGCGGGTCACCCCGTTCCTGGTCGAGCCGGACGGCGCCGCGCTGACGACGATCGCCGCACTGATCGACGCCGGCGAGGTCGCCGTCGAGGTGGAGCGGACCTTCCCGCTGGAGCAGGCCGGGGCCGCTCACGCCCGCGGCGAGGCGGGCCGCACCCGCGGCAAGCTCGTCCTCACCACCGAGGTCGAGCCCGGAGCCAACTGACCGCCGGTCAGGGACGGGTGGGATTCCCGGCTCGCCCACCTCACCTCATCCCACCCCGCCTCACCTCGCCTCACCGGACTCGCTCGACGCTCCACCTCGGCAGGTACTCGAAGAACGCGACGGCCTCCTCCCGCCACCTGGGGCGCCAGGCCGCGACCTCCGTGGCGGCCGCGTGCGCGAAGCGCCGCATGTCCGCCCGCATCCGCTCCGGGACGCCGTGGCGGTGGGCGAGGTCGCGGATGGCGGCGATGGTCTCCCCGGTGCAGGCTCCGTCGCCGAGTGCGGACTCCACCATGGCCCGCTCGGAGTCGGTGGCCGCCGCCAGGACGGCACGGACGGTGTAGTTGCGCCGCCCCTCCCGGATGTCCGTTCCGGTGGGCTTGCCCATCGTCCCCGCGTCGCCGAAGAGGTCCAGGTAGTCGTCGCGCAGCTGCCCGCAGATCCCCACCAGCCGGGCGTAGCGGCGCAGTTCCTCGTCGTGGCGGGCGGGCTGGACGCCGGCGGCGAGCAGTCCCAGCTGGAGCGGGGCGAGGACCGAGTAGCGGGCGGTCTTGTAATCGGCCACGTCGTGCAGCACCTCCTCGTCCGGGTACGCGGTGAAGTCCCGCTCCAGGTCGATGATCTGGCCGACGAACGTGGCCGTTGCCGCCCGCGTCTGCACCTCGACCATGGCCTGTCGGACCGGGAGCGGGGCCCGGGAATCAAGAAGGACCTGGAGCGACAGCGCGAGTGCGAGGTCGCCGGCGAGGACGGCGAGCCCGAGCGCGGTCTGCGGCCGGTCGGGGAACCGCCCCCGGTAGGCGTAGTAGGTGGAGGGCCCGCCCCGGCGGGTGGGGCTGTCGTCGATGATGTCGTCGTGGACCAGCCCGTGGGTCTGGAGCAGTTCGATGCTCAGCGCGGCGTCGTCCAACCCCGCCACGGGCTCGGCAGTCACCAGCCGGGCCGCTTCGAAGAGCAGGGCCACCCGCATCCGCTTGCCGCCGCGCAGCGACAGGTCCCGCAGCAGGGCCAGGCAGTCCGGGGTGAACCGGCTGAACGACGGAGCGTCGAAGGCGGCGGCCAGGTCCTGGAAGTACTGCTCGGACAGCGCGCTGAACCGGCGCTCGTACCCGGCGAGACGGGCCCGGATCTGCTCGGCGAGGACGGCGGCGGCGGTATCGGTCACGAAGATGTCTTCCGTTCGGCCGGGTCTGCGCGCCCGCGCAGGCGCGGAGGTGCCACGGATCCCGGCGGTGGTCCGTCACCCATGCTGCCCCACCGGCCTCCCGGCCCGAGCACCCGGTAGGTGCCCTCCCGCGCTCCCCGTCGCCGCCCCGCCATCACGCCTCACCCGGTCGGCGCCCTGAAGAACCCTCGCCCTCAAGAACCCTCACCCCCCAGCATCAAGTCCCTCCCGCCCAGGAAGGTCAGCCCGGCCGCGTCGTTCAACCCGCTCAACTCGCCGGGAAAGCGGGTCAGGGCGAGTTGCAGGGCCTGCAACGAGTCCACGCCGAAGATCGCCGTCACGCGGTCGCCGACGCCCGGGTGTCCGGTGATCCGGCACGGGCAGTACCAGTCCGGCCCCTCCGGGTCGCGGCAGGGCAGCCCGACTTCCAGCAGCACCGGACTCTGCGTCCCGTCCGGAGCGGTAAGGACCAGCTCACGACTGGCGATGACCTGGCCAAGCTCGTATTCAGCGCTCACCGCAGCAGTACAACACGCCCCCCGTTCGAAAAGCCGCTCCACCGGAAGGTCGACAAGAGCACCGCCGGGAGCACGGTCCTGGCTGGGGGCGGCTCCCGGAGCCAGCTCCCGGGTGCGGTTCGTCCTGGATACGGACGAACTCCCCTACCCCTGAATGGTCCTCTTGATCAAGGCCGGGAATCACCGGCGCCATTCATCAGAGGGGTCCCTTCGTGAACGAGCATGCACCGCACAGCCGCCTCCCGCGCTCCCGCCGGGGCGGCCGGCACCGGGCGGTGGCGGTCGTGACCGCCGTGGCCGCCGGCGTGATGACGGTCGGAGCGCTGGCACCGACCGCGGCGTTCGCGGGCGGCAAGCCGGACAGCGTCCAACAGGGCCTGAACGCACTGGTCAAGGACGACGGCCTGCCCGCCGCGCTGGCCTCCGTGAAGGGCCGTGACGGCCGCACCCGCACCTAC
Organism: Kitasatospora sp. NPDC059812; assembly: GCF_042732075.1. Lineage (NCBI taxonomy): Bacteria > Bacillati > Actinomycetota > Actinomycetes > Kitasatosporales > Streptomycetaceae > Kitasatospora > Kitasatospora sp. NPDC059812. The sequence goes on along the minus strand of NZ_JBHWIO010000084.1, from coordinate 11,530 downwards.
ACCGCGGGCGTCGGCGACATCGCCACCGGGGCCAAGCCCCCCGTCGATGGTCAGGTGCGGATCGGCAGCAACACCAAGCCCTTCACCGCCGTCGTCGTCCTCCAACTCGTCGCCGAGGGAAAGGTCGGCCTCGACGCGCCCGTCGAGACCTACCTGCCGGGGCTGCTGCGCGGCGACGGCATCGACGGACGCAACATCACCGTCCGCCAGTTGCTCCAGCACACCAGCGGCCTGCCCGAGTACGTGGACAAGGACTCCATCCTCACCAGCCCGAACCGGTACTACGAACCGCGCGAGCTCCTCGACGCGGCTCTGGCCCAGAAGGCCCACTTCGCCCCGGGTGCGCGCTGGGAATACAGCAACACCAACTACCTGCTGGCCGGCCTGATCATCCAGAAGGTCACCGGGCGGCCGCTCGGCGAGGAGATCAACCGGCGCATCGTCGACCGCATCGGTCTGCGCCACACCTACTTCCCCACCCCCGGGGACACGGGCATCCGCGAGGCCCACCCCAAGGGCTACAACCGGGAAGCCGACGGCTCGCTCCGCGACTACACGGAGCTGGACCCGTCCTGGGGTTGGGCGGCAGGGGCCGTCGTCTCCACCAACACCGACCTCAACGCGTTCTTCACCGCGCTCCTCGGCGGCCGGCTCCTGCCCCCGGCGCAGCTCGCCCAGATGCGCACCACCGTCCCCGCCGACGAGGTGAGTCCCGGCGTCCGTTACGGGCTGGGCCTGATGAGCCGTCCGCTGTCGTGCGGCGGCCAGTACTGGGGCCACGGCGGGACCATCCCGGGCTACAAGACCACCGGGGGCGTCACCGACGACGGCCGCGCCGCCAGCATCGCGGTGACCGCGATCCCGGGCGACGAGGCCGATCAGCACATCACGGCCACGGTGGACGCGGCCCTGTGCCGCTGACCCCGCGGGCCCTCCCCGGTCCGGCCTGAGCATTCGCAATCCGCAATCCGCACCGGCACCACCAACGGGTTTCCGCGCGCCCCGGCACGCCACGGCACGTCCCGGCACGCCTCGGCGCGCCTCGGCGCGCGGAACCCGCACACCCCAGCAAATCCCCCTTCAGCAGAGGAGTTCCTCCGTGAACGAGCACACACAGCACAGCCCGGCCCGCCGAAACCGCCGCGGCAGGCACGCGGTGGCGGCGGCCGTGGCCGCCGGCGTCGTGGCTGCCGGAGTGCTGGCACCGACCGCGGCGTTCGCCGGCGCCAAGCCGGACAACGTCCAACAGGGCCTGAACGCGCTGGTCAAGGACGACGGCCTGCCCGCCGCACTGGCCTCGGTCAAGGGCCGCGACGGCCGCACCCGCACCTACACCGCCGGCGTCGGCGACCTCGCCACCGGAGCCAAGGTCCCCGTCGACGGGCAGATACGCGCCGGCAGCAACACCAAGACCTTCACCGCCGTCGTCGTCCTCCAGCTCGTCGCCGAAGGGAAGATCGGCCTCGACGCGCCCGTCGAGACCTACCTGCCGGGGCTGCTGCGCGGCGACGGCATCGACGGACGCAACATCACCGTCCGCCAGTTGCTCCAGCACACCAGCGGCCTGCCCGACTACATGGAAGCCCCCGCCCTCGCGGACTTCACCCCCATCCAGTACCGCTACTTCGAGCCTCGCGACCTCCTCGACGGCGCCCTCGCCCAGAAGGCCAGCTTCCCTGCGGGAACCAGCTGGGAGTACAGCAACACCAACTACGTCGTTGCCGGACTCCTCGTCCAGAAGGTCACCGGACGGCCTGTCGGCGAGGAGATCACCAAACGCGTCATCGACCGCATCGGTCTGCGCCACACCTACTTCCCCACCCCCGGCGACACCACCATCCACGAGGCCCACCCCCACGGCTACTTCCGCAGCTCGCCGGACGCGGCCCCGATCGACTACACCGACATGGACTCCTCGATGGCCTGGGCGACCGGGGCGATCGTCTCCACCAACACCGACCTCAACGCGTTCTTCACCGCGCTCCTCGGCGGCCGGCTCCTGCCCCCGGCGCAGCTCGCCCAGATGCGCACCACCGTCCCCGCCGAACTCCTGGGCCCGGGGATCCGCTACGGGCTGGGCCTGCAGAGCAGGCCGCTCTCCTGCGGCGGCCTGGCCTGGGGCCATGGCGGCACCTCCCCCGGCTACCGCACCCGCGGCGGCGTCACCGACGACGGCCGCGCCGCCACCATCACCGTCACCACCGTCCCGGGCGAGGCCGGCGCGCAACACATGGCGGCCGCCCTGGACGCGGCCCTCTGCCGCTGACCGACTTGGCTTACAACCGATACCAGTCGTCTCCGCCAGTACGCAGCGAACGACCCAGGTAGTCCCGCAGGTTGTTGGCCACCCATCTGCGGCTGTCGTTCTCGTGTTCCCAGACGAACACGTCTGGACGCTCGGGCTTCTGCACCAGGGCGAACTGATCACCGCCTCCGTTGTCCCCGAAGAACAGGAGGGCATCGAAAGGCATGTACAGCTGGGCGAAGGATTCGTCAGACCAGAAGAGCAGGTTCTGTTGGATGATCTGGTCGACGGTCCAGACGGTGTCCACGTGGGTGCGTCCGATCACCCCGTTGCTTTCGAGAAGCAACTGCCTGAGCTCCGCAGGCAGCGTTCGCCCGAGCCGCTTCTCGGCTTCGGCGATCTCGGACGTCTGAGCTGGCTCCTGGAAGCCTGCCTCAGGAAAGACCTCCTGGACTACTTGTCTCCACATGATCGAGAGCTTAGCCAGGCGCGCTCGCGGCTTCCCCACGCCGGAGTGTCAGGCCGGACACCGGGCAGACGGCCTCGCGGCTCCCGTGGGCGGGGGCCGGGAGGCCGTCTGTGGAGTACCTACCGCTGCCGGAATCAGCCCGCCTCAGCCCGCCGCGTTCGCGGGGCGGGCCTCGACCAGGCCGGACTCGTAGGCCGCGATCACCGCCTGGGCACGGTCGCGGACACTCAGCTTGGCGAAGATGCTGGTGATGTAGTTCTTGACCGTGGAGACGCTGATGCCCATCGCCGACGCGATCTCGGCGTTGTCCAGGCCGGTGGCCAGCAGGTGCCACACCTCGATCTCGCGGGGCGTCAGTTCACCCAGGCTGGAGGCCGGCAACGGCACCGGTGCCGGCGGCAGGCGGGGCGCGGTGACGTACGTGGAGATCAGCCGGGTGAGCAGGCGCGGCGCCACCGCCGCCTCCCCGGTGTGCACGGTGCGCACGGCCGCCGAGAGCTCCTCCGGGGAGACGTCCTTGGGCAGGAACCCGGAGGCGCCGGCGCGCAGGGCGGCGACGACGTACTCGTCCATGTCGAAGGTGCTCAGCGCCAGGACCCGGCAGGCCGGTAGTTCCCGTGTGAGCCGCTCGGTCGCCTGGACGCCGTCGAGAACCGGCATCCGGATGTCCATCACCACGACGTGGGGCCGGTGCCGGTGCGCGAGGTCGACCGCCTGCTGGCCGTTGTCCGCCTCGGCCACCACCTCGAACGCCGGGTGGGGTGCCAGGATCAGGGCCAGGCCCCGCCGTACCAGCGGCTGGTCGTCGGCGATCAGCACCTTGATCCGCTCCGGGGTTCCCGTCATCCGAGCCGTTCCTCTCCGTCGGCCGGCGCCACCGGCAGGCTGGCCATCACCCGGAAGCCACCACCGTCCACGGCGCCGGCCACCATGCTGCCGCCCTGCAGCGCGACGCGTTCGCGCATGCCGATCAGACCGTACCCGGTGCGGCCCGCCCTCGGTCCGGCCGCACCGCCCGCTCCCGCCAGGGCGCCCACCAGGGTGTCGGCCGGCGCGGCGGTGCCGTTGTCGGACACCTCGACGGTGATCCGGTCCGGGTGGTACGTCAGCCGGACCCGCGCCCGGGCCCGGCCGGCGTGCTTGCGGGTGTTGGTGAGGGACTCCTGGACGATCCGGAACACCGCCAGGCCGGTGCTCGGCGGCAGCGGGCGCTCCTCCCCCAGGACGGCGAACTCGGTGGGAAGGCCGGCCCTGCGGGACTCCTCGACGAGCCGTCCGAGGTGCCCGACTCCGGGCTGCGGCTCGGACGGCGACTCCTCCGGCTCGTCGCCGGCCCGGAGCACGTCGAGCAGTTGGCGCATCTCGCGCAGCGCCATCCGCCCGGAGCCCTCCAGCGTGACCAGGGCGTCGCGCACCACCTCGGTGTCACCCCCGAGGTTCGCTCTGGCACCGCCGGCCATCAGCTGCATGGTGGTGATGTGGTGGGCGACGATGTCGTGCAACTCCCGTGCGATGCGGCGCCGTTCCTGCGCCACCGCGCGGTCGGCCAGCAGCCTGCGCCTGACCTCCACCGCGTGCTGCCAGCGCTTCAGCGCCTCGGCCGCGGCGATGACCAGCACCGCGGCGAGCACGTTGGACGCCGCTCGCGAGAGCGGGGGCGGCAGCGGATGCCCCCGGCCCAGCAGCGGTACGACGGCCGCCACGAGGGCGGCCGGCGCCGCCACCGCGATGCCACGGGAGCGGGCCACGGCGAACAGCGCGACGCAGAGCGTGCAGTTGAAGTGGTGCGGCACCGGCCCGCTCAGGTTCAGTGCCAGGCCGAGGACCAGCACACCCGCCAGTGACGCCAGCGGGTAGCGGCGCCTGGTGAGCAGCGGCATGGCCGCCAGTACGAGCAGGACCAGCGCGGTCAGGGCGATCGGCTGGCTTCCGTCCGGGCTGCCGATCGAGTAGCCGAGGATGTCCAGGGCGGCGGCCCCGACGGCCACCAGCGCGTCACTGGCCGTCCAGGGCAGGCCGTCGGCTCTCGGCGGCTGCGGCAGGGGCCGGTGGTGCGTCGACATGCTGGTGGTGGTCCTTTCTGTGGCCTGTCGGCCCCGGCCTTCGCCCGTTCACCGCAGCCGTCGTGCCCGGCGAGCCGTCCCTGCGGAGGCCTTCGTTCCCGGGGGGGGCGTCCGCGTCTCGGAAGGGGGCGTCCACGGCCCATTCTCGCAGTGGCTCCCGGCCCCGAACCGGCACCCGGGACCGATCCCGGACCAGGCCCCTGGTCCTGGTCCGGGCCGGGTGGCGAGCCCAGGTCCTGACGGCGTTCTCCTCCCGCGCTCGGACGAGAACGCCCGGTACGCCGTGATGGTCTGGAGACGTGCCGGAAATCCCCGGCGACAGCACCACCGCCGGAGGACATCGCGATCCGCGCCCTGACCGGATTCTCTACCAGGAATCCGTGGAAGGTGATCGCCGTATGGGCGGTCCTGGGAATGCTCCTGACCGTCCTGAACCAGACATTGATCTACCGGGTGACCCAGACGCAGACGGCCGACTTCCTGCCGAAGAGCTACGACTCGGCCGCCGCCATGAAGATCGCCCAGGACCGCTTCGGGACGAAGACCGACGCCAATCCGGTGACCGTCCTGGTCGCGCGGACCGACGGCCGGGCGCTGACCGCCGCGGACCGGCAGCAGATCGGCGATGGGGCGAAGCGGCTGAGCCGCCTCAAGGTCACCATGCCCACACCCAAGGACGCCGCGCCCCTTCAGCGGGACTACTCGCAGATCCCCCAGGTCGACCCGGCCATGACCGCGTCCGACGGGACCTTCGAGCTGCTCTCCGCCAACCTCACCGGAAACCCCGCCGACCCGGGCCTGGAGAACACCTACCGGGGCCGCGCGGGGTGACCGCCCGGCTGACGGTGCGTCAGAGTGCGCCACCCGGGCCACCGGAGTCGAAAACTGATACTCCGCCATATTCCGCTTCCCGGTAGCCACTCCATAGTCGCGCGGCTAGGGTGGGCGACGATCCGTCGGGCTCCTGACGGGCCGAGCCGGGGGGCGGGATGCGGATGGCGGCCATTGCCGGCGTGGGGTCACGGTCGCACCGCTTCGGCCGCAGGCCCGCCGCGCCACCCACCACTCCGGGCCGGCTGCGCCGGGTTGTGGTCGCGCTGGTCCTGTGCACGGCGGCACTGTGGGGGACGTTGGAAGCGGCGCTCGCCGGCGCGCACACGGCGGTGTCCGCCGCCGAAGCCCACGCCGACCCGGCCCTTGTCGACATCGCGCAGCTGTCGTACCTGCTCGCCGACGCGGACCGGGTCGCGGCCGGGAGCTTCGCCTCGGGGACGGTGCGCCTGAGCGGACCGGGGCAGCGTTACCAGGACGATCTGAAGTCGGCCCACCAGGCGTTGGCCCGGGCCGCCGAGCACGACGCGACCGGGCCGGCCGGGAGCGGGCGACTGCAGGCCGTCGAGGGACTGCTCGTCGAGTACACCAGCCTGGTCGAACAGGCGCATGCCACCGAGAGCCAGGGTGCCCTCGGCGCCGCCTACTTGAGCTACGCCTCAAGCCTGATGCACAAACCCGGTGACGGAGTCCTCGCCCAGGTCCAGCAACTGCGGGCCGCCGAGCAGCAGGAACTGGGCCGGCAACAGCAGAGCGGATGGCTCGCCCCGGTCGTGCTGCTCGGCGTGCTCGCCCCCGCGGTGCTCGCCCTGGTCCTGCTGGTCGGTACGCAGCGCTTTCTGAGCCGCCACTTCAACCGGCGGCTCAACCCGTACCTGCTCACCGCGTCCGTCCTGCTGCTCGCGCTGGCCGGCTGGACGGTGGTGGCGACCCTGCACACCGACCGGGCCTTCGGCACCGCCACCGACGAGGTGCTGCCCCGGCTGACCGCCACCTGGCAGGCTCGCGCGCTCGCCGCCGAAGCGGCAGGCGGCGATGCCCTGGCGGTGGTCCAGACCGTCCCCGGACAGGACCTTTCCGACGACTTCGCCACCTACACCGGCCCACTGGCGGACCGTCCGGTCACGCCGGGAGCGGTCGCGGCGGCCGAGAACCAGCAGCCCGCGTTCCACGGCATCCTCGCCGACCTGTTCGATGCCGACCTCCGCCCCGACTCCTCCCCAGCGAAACGGGACGCCGCCTTGCACACCCTCCGGGACTTCCAGCAGTTCACCGCGGCCGATGCCGAGCTGCGCCGGCAGGCCGCCACGCGCGGCCCCGCCACGGCAGCCGCGGCCGACCCCACCATGGTGGCCACGGCTGTCGGCCCCGGGGGGCGCCCCCCCGGGGGGGGGGGGGGCGGGGGCGGGCGCGCCCCCCGCGGGGGGGCGCGGGGCGGGCCGCGCCCCCCG